>JBOHTE010000111.1:0-15472 GCA_050733555.1 Gemmatimonadaceae bacterium
CTCTGCCCTCCCCTCCGACCGTCTCCCATTCTCCCATCCCGATGCCTCCCTCTCCGTTGCGCCGCACGCCGCTGCTGCTCGTCGCGATCACGCTCGCGACCGCGTGCCACGGCAGTGATCCGCCGACCACGACCGGCAGCGCCGGCGGCACGCTCGTGATCTCCGCGCCCGCGGATGCCGACGTGCTCCTGCCGCCGCTCACGCTGAACATCACGAGCGCGGAAGTGGACGGACAGATCTTCGAGCGCCTCGCCGAACCGGGTGTCTCGCTCAACACCATTGGCGATGCGGGCTGGACCGGCCGTTTGGCGCGCGGCTGGACCTGGTCGGCGGATTCGCTCTCGCTGGCATTCACACTCGACAGCGCGGCACGCTGGCACGACGGCGCGCCCGTGCGCGCGAGCGATGTGCGCTTCACGTACCAGCTCTACACCGATCCGGCCGTGGGCTCGCCCCTGCGCCCGCTGCTCGCCAACATCGACTCGGTCACCACGCGCGACTCGCTCACCGCAGTGGTCTGGTTCCACCAGCGCGCGCCCGAGCAGTTCTACGACGCGGCGTACCTCATGTACATTCTCCCCGCGCACCTGCTCTCGTCCGCGCCGCGCGACCACCTCGCGTCCTCGTCGTTCGCGCGCGACCCGGTGGGCAGCGGCCCATATCGCTTCGTGCGCTGGACGCCGCGCCAGAGCATCGAGCTGGACGCCGACACGCTGTACCATCACGGCCGGCCCAATCTCGACCGGCTGATCTGGAGCATCGCGCCCGATCCCAACGCGGCCATCACGCGCGTCATGACCGGTGAAGCGGACCTGGTGGAATTTCTCCGCCCGCCGGACCTCGCCGAGATCACGAAGCACGCCGATCTCAAGGCGGTGCGCTATCCGTCGCTCGGCATGGCGCTGCTGCTCTTCAACGAGCGCGACCCGCGCCACACCGGCCGGCCCCATCCGATTTTCAGCGACCGCACCGTGCGCCGCGCGCTCGCCATGTCCGTGGACCGCGCGCGCCTCGTGAAAAGCGTGTTCGACACGCTGGCCTACGTGGCGATCGGGCCGGTGACGCACGCGCTGCCCACCTACGACTCCACTATTGCGCAGCTCCCCTTCTCGCCGGACAGCGCGCGCAAGCTGCTCGACGCCGACGGCTGGCGCGCGCGCGGCGACAGCGGCTGGCGCTCGAAGAACGGCGTGCCGCTCCGCTTCTCGATTCTGGTGCCCGCGTCGAGTACGCCGCGACTGCGCATGGCCGTGCTGATGCAGGAGATGTTCCGCGCGGTTGGCGCGCGCGTGGATCTCGAGCAGACGGACTTCCCCACCTACGTGCAGCGCCAGGAGTCGCGCCAGTTCGACGCGTCCATGGTGGCCATGCAGCTCGACCCGACGCCGAGCAGCATAAGGCAGAGCTGGAGTTCCGCGGCTGCGCGCACGAAGGATGGCGGCAACTTCGGCGCGTACGCGAACCCGGCGTTCGATGCGCTGGTGGACAGCGCAATCACGCGGAGCCACCCCGATGCCGCGCACGCGTATTACCGGAAGGCCTACGCCATGCTCATTGCGGATGCGCCCGCGATCTGGCTGTTCGAGCCCATGAACTTCGCGGGAATGCAGCGCCGCATTCATCCCACGAGCATGCGCGCCGACGCGTGGTGGGCCCATCTCGATCAGTGGAGCATCCCGGCCGCCGAACGCACTGCGCGCGACCGGATCGGCCTCGCGCAGGCCAAGCCGTAACACGTGGCGCTGTTCCTGGCGCGCCGCCTGGCGCAGGGCGTCGTGATCGTGTGGCTCGTTGCCACCGCCACCTTCCTGCTGCTGCATCTGGCACCCGGTGATCCGGTGGCCGCGTCGCTGGACAATCCGCTCACTCCACCCCAGGTGCGCACGCACTGGCGCCACGTGTACGGACTGGACCGGCCCCTCGGCGAGCAGTACGTGCGCTACCTCATTGGCGTGGCGCACGGCGACTTCGGCTTCAGTGTGCCGCACCGTGAGTCGGTGGCCGCCGTGCTCGCGGATGCCGTGCCGAACACGCTGCTGCTCATGGGTGCGGCGCTGCTTGCCGCGTTCGCGGTGGGCATGACGATCGGCATCGCGCAATCGCGCCATCGCGGCGCGCTCGACCGGGGACTCGGCTTCTCCACGCTGCTCGTGTATTCGGTGCCGGAATTCTGGCTGGCGCTCATGATGATGCTGGTGTTCGCGTACCGGCTCCGTCTCTTCCCCGTGACGGGAATGGTCGATCCCGTCATGCACCCCTACTTCGGCTTCTGGGGGCGACTCGGTGACGTCGCCTGGCATCTCGTGCTTCCCGCCACCACGCTGGCGCTGCTCGGCGCCGCCGTCGTGGCGCGTTTCCAGCGCGCGGCGATGCTCGACGTGGCCCACCAGGATTTCATTCGCACCGCGCGCGCCAAGGGCGTGCCGGAACTCGGCATCGTGCTGCGCCACCAGTGGCGCAACGCGCTGCTTCCGGTGATCACGTTGTTCGGGCTCGCGCTGCCGGCGCTGCTGGGTGGCGCGGTGTTCGTGGAGAAGATTTTCGCGTGGCCCGGGATGGGATTGCTCTCCGTGGACGCCATCGGCACGCGCGACTATCCGCTCGTCACGGGCTCGGTGATCGTGGGGAGTGCGCTCGTGGTCGTCGGCAGCCTGCTCGCGGACGTGCTGTACGCCGCGGCGGACCCGCGCATCCGGGAGGGCTGACATGCACCTCGCCGCGTGGGTCGTGTACGCCGTGATCACGATTGCCGCGTGGCGCGCCCTGGCGCACGTCGCCGCGCCGCACGGCGTGGCGTCCCCCGCGCCACGCAATCCGTGGAGCGACCTGTTCGGCCGGCTCTGGGAGCAGAGTGATGGACGCGTCGCAATCGGCGTGCTCGTCGCGCTCATCGTGCTGGCCGCGCTCGCGCCGTGGCTCGCGCCGTACTCACCGATCGCGCAGCCGGACATCGTCGCGCTGCACAATCTGCCGCCGTCGCTCGCGCATCCGTTCGGAACCGATTTCGCCAGCCGCGATGTGCTCAGTCGCGTGATGTACGGGGCGCGCGTCTCGCTTCCCGTCGCGCTGCTCGCGGTCGTGGTCTCCACCACCGTGGGCACGCTCTACGGCGCCATTGCGGGATACGTGGGCGGCCGCACGGACGCCATCATGATGCGCATCATTGACGCGGCGCTCGCCATTCCGCGGCTCCTTTTGCTCATCGCGATTCTGGTGCTCTGGGGCACGGTGGGTGTGCCCGCGCTCATTCTGCTGCTCGGGCTCACCGGCTGGTTCGGCGTGAGCCGTCTCGTGCGCGCCCAGGTGCTCGCGCTCCGCGATCGCGACATGGTGGTTGCCGCCCGCGCGCTGGGCGCGCGGAACGCGGCGATCATCCGGCGCCACGTTCTGCCCAACGTGCTGTCACCCGTGATCGTCGCGGCCACGCTGGGCGTCGCCAACGTGATTCTCATCGAGGCGGGGCTCTCGTACCTCGGCATCGGCGTGCGGCCGCCCGCCGCGAGCTGGGGAAACATCATCCAGGACGGCGCGGACCAGATCGCGACGCTCTGGTGGGTGTCGCTCTTTCCCGGTGCGGCCATCGTCGTCACCGTGGCGGCGTTCAATGTCGTGGGGGACCGCTTGCGCGATGCGTTGGACCCCCGTCAGCTTGACGGGTCATGACCGCTCCCCTCCTTGCCGTCCGCGATCTCCACACCTGGTTCCGCACGTCCGCGGGCATTGCCCGCGCCGTGGACGGCGTGTCGTTCGATGTGCAGCCCCACGAGACGGTGGGCGTGGTGGGCGAGTCAGGGTGCGGCAAGTCGGTCACGTCGCTCAGCATCCTGCGCCTCATCCAACGCCCGGGGTGCATCGAGCCCGGCAGCCACATCGAATTCGACGGCGTCGATGTGCTCGCGCTGGACGAGCGCGCGATGCGCGCCATTCGCGGCGCCCGCATCTCGATGATCTTCCAGGAGCCCATGACATCGCTGAACCCCGTGTTCACCGTGGGCGATCAGGTGGCGGAAGTCGTCCGCGTGCACGGCGATGTCTCGCGGCGCGGGGCCATGGAGCGGGCGGTGGGGATGCTTGGCCAGGTGGGTGTGCCGGATCCAGCGGAGCGCGCGCGCGAATATCCGCACCAGCTCTCGGGCGGGCTGCGCCAGCGCGTGATGATCGCCATGGCGCTCGTGATGAGTCCGAGCCTGCTCATCGCGGATGAACCCACGACCGCGCTCGACGTCACCATCCAGGCGCAGATCCTCGAGCTGCTGGCCGAGATGCGAGCGAAGATGGGCATGTCCATTCTGCTCATCACGCACGACATGGGCGTGGTGGCGGAGTCGTGCAGCCGGGTACTCGTGATGTACGCGGGCGAGATCGTGGAGGAGGCGCCCGTGACCACGCTCTTCGCCGCGGCGCACCACCCGTACACCGAAGGACTGCTCGCGGCCATGCCGCGCATGGGGCACGCGCGCGAGCGCCTCGCGGTGATCCCGGGATCAGTGCCGCCACCCACGCAGTGGCCCGAGGGCTGTCGCTTTCATGATCGCTGTCCCTACGCGTGGGAGCGCTGCGCCACGGAGCATCCGCCGCTCTACCAGATCGGCGACGGGCACGTCTCGCGCTGCCATCTGGCGGAAGAGCCCGCGCGCAAGCAGCGGCACACCGTGGGCGGGACATCTCAACGGACGACAACCGGCGAAGCCAGGCGATGACAGCGGCGCGGCCCTCCCCCGCCATCGTGACCGGCAGCCCGCACGCGACGCCGGGGCTCACGGTCCGGAATCTCGTCAAGCACTTCCCCATGACGCGCGGACTCTTCAGGCGGCACACCGGCACGGTGAAGGCCGTCGATGGCATTTCCTTTGATGTCGCGCCGGGCGAGACACTGGGGCTCGTGGGCGAGTCAGGGTGCGGCAAGACCACCGCGGGGCGGAGCATTCTGCGCCTCATCGAGCCCACATCGGGCGAGGTGCGCTTCGATGGACTGAACGTGCGCGCCCTCTCCGGCGATGCGCTGCGCGTACTGCGTCGCAAGATGCAGATCGTCTTTCAGGATCCATACTCGTCGCTCAATCCGCGCATGACGGTGGGCGCGATCGTGCGCGAGGGGCTCACGATCCACCGGCTCGCCGAGGGCGCCGCGGCCACCGCGCGCGTCCAGCAACTGCTGGAAGAGGTGGGGCTGCGCGCGGAATACGCGGCGCGCTATCCCCATGAATTCTCCGGCGGACAGCGGCAGCGCATCGGGATCGCCCGCGCGCTGGCCGTGGAGCCCAGCTTCATCGTGTGCGACGAGCCCGTGTCGGCGCTCGACGTCTCGGTGCAGGCGCAGGTGATCAACCTGCTGCAGGACCTGCAGCGCGATCGCGGACTCGCCTACCTGTTCATCGCGCACGACCTCTCGGTCGTCGAGCACGTGGCGAATCGTGTGGCGGTGATGTACCTCGGGCACATCGTGGAATACGCGAGCGCAGCCGATCTCTATCGCGAGCCGCTCATGCCGTACACGCAGGCGCTGCTCTCGGCGGTGCCGGTACCCGATCCGGCCACGGGGCGGCAGCGCATCGTGCTGAGCGGCGACGTGCCATCGCCCGCCAATCCGCCAGCGGGGTGCCCGTTCCATCCGCGCTGTCCGCATCCGCGCAAGGACGCGGCGTGCACGCGCATCGTGCCGCCGCTCGAGGAAAAGGAGACCGGGCACTGGGTGGCATGCATCAAGCAGACGCCAACAGCCATCGGCTGGCCGGAACAGCAGGCCGCGGGCGGCACGCTCACACCGGAGCGCGTGATTCCCCTGGCCGCGCTGCACTCGCAGCGCGATGCGCTGACCGCGCCCACTTCCACCTCCTGAGGCGCGTCGCCGCGTCGCTGCTCATGCTGCTGTTCGTGCTGGTGCTCGGGAGACTGGTTTCGAGCCGCCAGTCACTTCCTCATCCGACGCTTCAGCTCCTCGAGCTGTCGCTCGGCCTGTCCTTCGCGGGCGGCGCGATCAACGTCGCGGCGGAGCGTGTCCGGGTTGGGACCGCTCGGTGCGGTCGGGTCCTCGATGGATTCGGCCGCGGAGCCAGGCGAGACGCCGGCGCGCATGGCGTGCAATTGCGCCGTCATCTCGCCTACCTCCTGCTCGGCCAGCGCGAGCTCGGCGCGCTCAGAGTCAGCCTTCTGTTCGAGCACCGCGATGCGTTCCCGATGCTTGCGCTCGAACTGCTCGGCGACGCGCACCGTTTCCGCGTCGTTCACGCCGGCCGCGAGCCGGCCGCGGCGGCGCACCGTCTCGAGGTCCTGCCGCTCCCGCGCGAGCTGCGTCTGCGTCTTCGCCAGGGCGGCCTGGATCTGCTGTACGCCAACCTTGGCCTCGACGACGGCGTCGCGCATCATCGCGAGCACAGCACGCCCTTCAGCGGGCGACGAGGCGCGGTTCATCGCGTCGCGCAGCGAATCGCGCAGCTTCTCGAACATGACGGGCCGTGCGTCGGCGCATGGTTCGTGAAGAGTGACCTCACGACTTGCGGGGGGTTTTCGCGTAGAAGTCGCTCATGACCCGCTCCACGTCCCGCGACTTGCAGTGCGGGCAGGTCACGCTGCGTTCTCCGTACTTCGAGATGTGCTCGCGCAGGGTAAAGCTTTCATGGCACGAGCGGCAGTGATATTCATACGTTGGCATGCGGCACCTCCACGGCATTAGGCTTCAGGCTGAGGATCTCATCCGGAGTCTGACCCTCGGATCCTCATTGCGATTACGATATCCGTCACGCGCGGCGCCGCGCAAGCACGCCCGCAACCAACCAGGAACCACGCATGAGTCGCCCGCCCCTCGTTGCCGTCACCGCCACCGCACGTACGGACAATGGCGTGAACCGCGTCCGCCTGAATACCACGTACACCGCGGCAGTCGAGCGGGCGGGCGGCATTCCGCTGGTCATCCCACCGGTGGCGCGCGCCGCCGAAGCCGCACGGCTCGTGGGGCTCGTGGACGCCCTGCTGCTCACCGGCGGTGAGGACGTGGACCCGGCCCGCTACGGGGAGGCGCCACATGCCACCGTGTCCGACATCAACGCGGTGCGCGATGAAACCGAGATCGCGCTCGTCCAGGCCGCTCGGGCCAGCGGAACGCCGACGCTCGCCATCTGTCGTGGTATCCAGTTGCTCAACGTCGCCTTCGGCGGTTCGCTGGTGCAGGACATCCCGGGCGATGGGCACAGCGCCGTGGCCCACCACCCGGATGCACCGCGCACGCGACGCGTGCACGAGGTGATCATCCAGCCGGGCTCACGCCTCGCGGCGACGCTCGGCGCGACGCGCATGCAGGTGAATTCCATCCACCATCAGGCGCCCGGTCGCGTCGCGGCGGATCTGGCGGTCTCGGCGCGCGCACCCGACGACATCATCGAAGGATTGGAATGGCCGGGAACCGACTGGTGGGCCATCGGTGTGCAATGGCACCCTGAGGAGCTGGACGGCGCGGACCTCAAGCTGTTCGCATCCCTGGTGGAGCAGGCGCGCCTCAGGGCGCAGGCCGCAGTGTAGTCCGAGCGGCGCGGATCGCCCTGCACAGTTCGAAACGGCGTCAGCTCAGTTTCCAGCGAGCCTCGTCGCGCACCTGGCGCATGAGGCGCTCCGGCGTATGGCAGTGCGGAAACATCAGGACATCACTGATGCCGTTCAGCGCCACACGCAACACCGCAAAGCGCTCGGCCGCCACCCGGAACAGCACGTCCACTCCCTGTTCGTGCGCCATGCGGTGGCTCGCCGCGAGCTGAAATCCGCGGCGTCCCATCTCCTCGTAATAGGCCAGATCCGGTCCGCCGCGCCGCCACCGCCGCTGCTCGATGTAGTCGGGAAAGAGCCCGCTCAGCCAGAGGGCGTAGTTGCCGACGTGCTGCCGGACGAGAAAGTTGCGCCGCGCGTCGGGGCCGTCCACGTCGTCCAGCAACGCGGAGAGCGTGTCGTAGCTCTGATCATCGTGCTCGGTAACGCGCCGCGCGCGGTCGCGCATGCCGAAGTGCAGCAGGATCCCGGCCACGTAGTCGCTCAGCGCCCGCTCGTTCTCGCCGGCGCGTCGCAGCGCATGGCGCACGATCACGTAGCAGAAAAGCGGTAGCGACGCGTTCATGCCGACCCGGCTCTCCATGAGCGCCGGCAGGAGACGCGGATCGTCGAGGAGGGCGTCGAGTCCTCCGTCGCGCAGCATGGACTCAGCGGCCTCGAGCTCGGTTCCCGAGCCGTGCGCCAACAGCTGCAGCACGAGCTGCGCATCATCGCGAGTCAGAGCGGCGCGAACTGTCGAGAGCAATGGCGAACCCCGGTGAAAGAGGCTGGCAGGTCCTTCCTTGTCCTACCCCTCATTCATCCTGACGATCGCTTCGCGCAGGCGTAATGTGCTGGCACTCGACACCGGAAAGTGCTGACAGGACTCAACCCTCGGCGGGCGGAAGTGAGGCGTGCAGCCGCTGGATGGCATCGCGCACCGCGTTGGCATCCTTCTTCCAGAGTCCGTGCACCTCGACAGGATCGGAGCCGCCGCTCGTCTCGATGATCAGCGTGGCGAACAGCATTCCGCTCTGGATCTGCACCGACGCGATGTGACGGTAGTTGATGATCTCCTGGCGCGCACTGAAGACGTGGCGCTTCTCGAAGTGGATGCCGTCCGGCTCGATGCGCAGCGTCGCGGGAAAGAACCTGTTTCCGCGCGTCCACCGGCTGGCACGAAAGCTGTCCGCCATGCGTTAGTCCCTCCGCGGGGGAAGGTTACCATGTGTTGCCGCGCCTGGGGTGCGGCGTCCTCACGCTAGTGACGACCGGGCACCGACACAAGCGCTATGTGTTTGCCTTTGCGCCCGGGCCCGGTCATTTTGCGTGAGACATCGTGAATGTGTTGCGTCATCATTGCGGACGTGAACCCGGAACCGGGCGGCCCGCACACGGTATCACTACGCACTGTCATGCTCATCATCTGCGTTCCGGCGTTCAATGAAGCGCCTACCATTGGCGTGCTGCTCTGGCGCATCCGCAAGGTGTTCGAGGAGAACCCCCGCGAGTACGAGATCATTGTATTCGACGACGGCAGCTCCGACAGCACGGCGGACACGCTCAAGCCGTATGCCGATGTGCTGCCGCTCACCGTACTCCGATCGGAGGAACACCGGGGGTACGGTGCGGCGCTCGATGCGCTGGCGCGCGCGGCGGCGAAGCGCACGCGGTATCCGCGCCGTGACGCGATGGTGCTCATGCAGGGCGACTTCACGGACCAGCCGGAGCATCTGCCCGAGCTGGCCAGGCGCTTCGACGGCGGCGCCGATCTCGTGATCGCGGAGTCCGCTGCCGCGGCCGGCCCGGTGCCCACTCCCGTACGGCGTCTCCGCCGGATCGCGCCGCTGCTCGTGCGGCCCTTCGTCAAGCTGGCGGGCGTCAGCGATCCCTTCGGAACCTTTCGTTTGATCCGCATGGCGCTCGTGCGCGATCTCGTGCGCGCCGCCGGCGAATCGCCGATCACGCGCGCCAACGGGTGGGCCGCGAATGTGGAGCTGCTCATGAAGGCCGCGCCACTCGCGCGCCGCATGGAGACCGTTCCGCTCGGTGCGCGCTACGATCTGCGGCCACGGGACACGCGCGTGCGTCCTCTCGCGGACGCCATGGATCTGTACCGATTCAGCCGCGCGCAACGCGCGCGACGGGTCACTGCATAGCAGTCATGAATCGTCTCACGATGTTCTCCGGCATTACGACACTCGCGCTGGCATCGCTCGGCGCGTTTGCGGTCACGCCCGCGTCCGCGCAGTCCGCACCCGTCGCCGCATTTCCGCAGGCACCAGCCACACCGCAGGCGGTGGTGCCCTTCGGCGTGGGCGAGCAGCTGGACTATGTCGTGGCCGTGGGCGGCGCCAGGGTGGGTACGGGGCGCATGGCCATCGTGGACACTGCCAACGTGCAGGGGCACTCCACGTATCACGCCATGTTCACCGTGAAGGGCGGATTCCTCATGTTCAAGGTGGACGATGCGCTGGAGAGCTGGTTCGACAAGAGCACGCTCTCGTCACGGCGTTTCATCCAGACCATCAATGAGGTCAACTATCACACGAAGCGCTACTATGACATCTATCCCGAGCGCAGTCTGATGCAGCAGAAGGGCGACACGATGAAAGCCAGCGTGTCCGATCCGCTCGACGATGCGTCGTTCCTGTACTTCGTGCGCACCGTGCCGCTCGAGGTAGGGCAGACGTACACCTACCAGCGCTACTTCCGCCCGGACAAGAATCCGGTCATTGTGAAGGTGTTGCGCCGCGAGACCGTGACCGTGCCCGCGGGGACATTCAACACGGTCGTCATCCAGCCGATCATCAAGTCGGGCGGCCTGTTTGCCGAAGGCGGCGAAGCGCAGATGTGGCTCACCGATGACAGCCGTCGCATGATGGTGCAGTTCAAGGCGAAGATCCCAGTTCTCAAGACCCTCGACCTCTACCTCACATCGTTCCGCCCTCCGAACACCGAAGCCGCGAGCGCGAAGTAGCGCCGGACGAGGCCGATCTCTCGGCCGTTCGCACGGTCCCGATCGCCCAGCGCCCGAACAAGGTGCGCGCCGAGGAGTTCGCGTCGCCCCCGGGCGACGATCACTCCGTCGGCGCGTTCCTGCATTCGCTCCCCGACATCCTCGTGGCGCGGGATTTTCGCGCGGTGGTGCGCGCCATTCAGGAGGCGGCCGGCCAGCGCGCGGTGCTCGTCATGCTTGGCGGCCACGTGGTGAAGACGGGGCTCGCGCCCGTGCTCGTCGATCTCGCGCGGCGCGGCATCGTCACACACTTCGCACTCAACGGCTCATCGGCGATCCACGACTACGAGATCGCGCGCTGGGGCGGCACATCGGAAGACGTGGCCGCGGGACTCCGCGATGGCACCTTCGGCATGTCCGAGGAAACGGGGCGCGGCATGAACGAGGCCTTCGTACGCGGCATGGCCGAGCAGTGGGGGATGGGCGAGTCGCTGGCGCGCGCGCTCGATGCGCGCAGCGATCTCGCGCACCCCGAGCTCTCGCTCATGCTTGGCGCATCCCGGCTGGGTGTGCCCGTCACCGTGCATGCAGCCATTGGCGCGGAGATCATTCACCAGCATCCGGCCGCGAGTGGCGCGGCGATTGGCGACACGAGCCACCGCGACTTCCGGCGACTGGCGCACGCACTCGGCGGCCTGCACGACGGCGGCGTGGTGCTCAACCTGGGGAGTGCCGTGATTCTGCCGGAAGTGTTTCTCAAGGCGCTCACCATCGCGCGGAACCTGCACGACGGGCGGCCGACGCGCTTCACGACGTGTGACATGGACATGGTGCGTCACTACCGCCCGCGTGTGAACGTGGTGCAGCGGCCCACACTCGATGGCGGGAAGGGCTACGAGATCACCGGACATCACGAGATCATGGTGCCGTTGCTCGCGTGGGCGGTGACTGGTAGCTGGTAGCTGGTCGCTGGTCGCTGGGCTACCCGCACGGGGGAGCGCCGCGGACCCTCGGTACGGCGGGTCCGCTCTGCTCCCCCGCACGGGTAGCTCGATGCTCGACCCACTTCCGGCGTTATCATCGACCAGCGACCAGCGACGAATCACGACCTCCCAAACTTCTCCCGCAGCCGCTTCGCCGTGTCCGGGCTCACCACGCGCACGACCAGATACACCACGCCGCCCACCAGCGCGAGCTTGAGCGCAAAGAAGAGCAGCGGCAACAGCAGTGCGAACAGCCCGGCGAAAATACCGAAGGCCAGCTTCAGCAGGAAAAGTCCTACGATGGCCAGAATGCCAATCGACAGAATGGTACGTAGCATGTGCAGCGCTCCTCGCAAATGGCGAGTGTTAATTGTCCCGCCACTCCATACGATCCGCCAGTGGTGGGGGTTTCATTGAACGGGCCGGCCGCGTAGTCTCCCCTGTATGGCCACCGTTGTCATGCCGAGCGGCGACGTCGCGATCGTTGGCGCCGGGCTCGTGGGACTCGCCACCGCCGCCGCGCTCGCCGCGCGCGGCGCGAACGTGACCCTGATCACCACGCATCACCCGGGCGAAGCGTCGCGCGCCGCGGCGGGCATGCTCGCGCCCGGCATGGAAAGCGGCACCGGTCCGGCCACCACGTTCGCCCTCGCCGCCCGCGACCTCTATCCGAGCTACATCGAGGCGTTGGCCGAGATGACGGGGACGATGGTGCCGCTCAATCGCGAAGGGGTCCTGGAACTCTTCGCCGACCCTGAGGATGCCGCGCGTCGTCAGAGCGGGCCGTTCAGCAATGGCGCCCAGTGGCTCACCACGGCGCAGCTCCGCGATCTGGAACCGGCCCTCGCGCCCGTGGCGGGTGCCGTCCTCTATCCGCTCGATGGCGCGGTGGACAACGTGGAGCTCGTGCGCGCCCTGCACACGATGGCCCAGTCGAATCCCGGCATCTCCATCGTGGAGGAGGCAGCGACTGGGGTGGAGCTCGACGGTGTGCGGCCCGCAGTGCGATTGTCGTCGGGCGCGACGGTGGATGCAGACGTCGTGGTCGTGGCGGCGGGCGCGTGGACACCGGGGTTGGCGGGGCTACCCCGCCCGCTTCCCGTGGAGCCCATTCGCGGCCAGATGATCTCCCTCGATGCTGCACCGCTCCGCCACGTAGCGTACAGCGACCATGGTTACATCGTTCCCCGCGATGCGACCCGTTCGGTGGTCGGTTCCACCATGGAGCACGCAGGATTCGACTCGCACACTACGGCGGAGGGGTTGGCCCAGCTCGGCGCGGTGGCGGTCTCCATCTGTCCGGGACTCGCGGCCGCGCGCACCCTGGACCGCTGGAGCGGGCTCCGCCCCGTGACCCCTGACCTGCTCCCGATCCTTGGCCCCGACCCGGACGTGGAGGCGCTCTACTACGCCTGCGGACACTCCCGGAACGGTATCCTGCTGGGCCCTCTGAGCGGCGAATGCGTGGCAGCGCTCATCGCCGGAGAGATACCGGCGCTGGACCTGTCTCCATTCTCCGTGTCCCGGTTCAGCAGAAGCCCAATAACTGTCTAAATTGAAATAGACGGTTAGCCAGCTACCCTTCGCCGCGGCAAAGGGATAGCTTTCCGCCGGTTGCACCAGCCGCGATCCGCGAGCGCCGCAATGCGCAGTCCGGAACAGCGCTGAACCCGAGGTCCTCGCCCCCGACTCATGGCCGATACCCTCTACCAGATCATGGGACGCCACCGCGCGGCGCCGCTCCCCGAGCGGAAGCCAGGATGGCTCAGGATCCGCCCGCCGGGCGGGAAGAACTACGCACGGCTCAGGCATCTCATGCGGGATCTCGACCTGCACACGGTCTGCGAGGAGGCGCGCTGCCCGAACATCGGCGAGTGCTGGGAACACGGCACCGCGACGTTCATGGTGCTGGGCGACGTCTGCACGCGGAACTGCGCGTACTGCGCCGTGGCGCACGGCCGGCCGCCCTCGTACGACATCGCGGAGCCCGAGCGCGTCGCCGCGGCGGTCAAGGAGATGGGGCTGCGGCACGCCGTCATCACGTCCGTGGACCGCGACGACCTCCCGGATTTTGGTGCATGGGTGTTCGCCGAGACGATCCGGCAGATCAGGGCGCGGCTGAGCGACTGTTCCGTGGAAGTGCTCGTCCCCGACTTCCAGGGAAACGAGGACTCGATCCGCACCGTGCTCGACGCGCGCCCCGACATCTACAATCACAACACGGAGACGGTGCCGCGTCTCTACAAGCGCTGCCGTCCGGGCGGACGCTACGAGCGCGTGATGAGCATCTTTCGCTTCGTGAAACGCGTCGCGCCGGACATTCCGACGAAGTCGGGCATGATCCTCGGCATGGGCGAAACGGTGGAGGAGATTCATGCGACGATGCGCGACCTGCGCGCGGTTGGCGTGGACATCCTCACGCTGGGCCAGTATCTCCGCCCGTCGGAGAGTCACATTGCGCTCGACCGCTATTACACCCCCGACGAATTCCGCGCGCTGCGCGACGTGGGCATGAAAATGGGTTTCCGTCACGTCGAGGCAGGACCGCTCGTCCGATCCAGCTACCATGCGAGGGAGCAACTGGTCGCTGGTTTAGAGGCGATAGCTGGTTTGAAGACGGTAGCTGGTAGCTGGTAGCTGGTTCTCCACAGAATTTTCCTGGCGACGATCAAATCATGGTCCGAAAGAAATCCGAGTCCACCGATACTCAGCTCCGCCGCGAGCTCATGCAGCAGATGCTGCTCATCCGCCGATTCGAGGAGCGCGCCGCCGAGGCGTACGCGCTCGGCAAGATCGGCGGGTTCTGCCATCTCTACATCGGACAGGAAGCCGTTGGCGTTGGCGCCATCTCCATGCTGCGCGAGGACGATTACGTGATCGGCAGCTATCGCGACCATGGCCAGGCGCTGGCGCGCGGCATGGCGCCGCGCGTCGTCATGTCGGAGCTGTTCGGCCGCTCCGACGGCAGCTCGCACGGGAAGGGCGGCTCGATGCACCTGTTCGATCGCAACCTGAACTTCCTGGGCGGCCACGGCATCGTGGGCGGACACATTCCGATCGCCACGGGCGTGGGCTTCGCCATCAAGTATCGTGGTGGCGACCAGGTGTGTCTCTGCTTCTTCGGCGAGGCGGCGGTGAACGGCGGCGCGTTCCACGAGGCGCTCAACATGGCTGCGCTCTGGAAGCTCCCCGTGATCTACATGATCGAAAACACCCGCTACGGCATGGGCACCGCGCTCGAGCGCGCTTCGGCCATCAACGATATCGCCGAGCGTGCCTGCTCGTACGACATGCCGAATGAAGTGGTGGACGGACAGGACGTGGTGGCGGTGCGCGCGGCGACGCAGCGCGCCGTGCAGCGTGCCCGGAGCGAGCACATTCCCACGCTCGTCGAGGTGCGCACCTACCGCTTCATGGGACACTCCATGTCCGACGCGGTGAGCGGCACGTATCGCTCCAAGGAGGAGCTCGAGGAGCACATGAAGCGCGATCCGATCGCGCTGTTGCGTACCGACATGGAAAAGCGCGGCGAATGGTCCGACGCGGACATGACGAAGCTCGACGAGGAGCTCAAGGCGACCGTCGAGGATGCCTACAACTTCGCCGACGCGAGCCCGGAGCCCGCGCTGGACACCCTGCACGAAGATGTCTACGCCGAAAGCGCGCCGGTGGGCGAGCCTGCGATCGCGGCCACCGCGACCGCCCACTGACCGGCCGGGCACCAACGCACATCCAATTCCGTTCACATTGCAATGGCAATCATCACGTACCGCGACGCTCTGAACCAGGCGCTCCGCGAAGAGATGCGGCACGACGATCGCGTCTTCATCATGGGCGAGGAAGTCGGCGTCTACCAGGGCGCGTACAAGGTGTCCAAGGGGCTGCTGCAGGAGTTCGGCGAGATGCGGGTGGTGGATACGCCCATCACTGAACTGGGCTTCGCGGGCGTGGGCGTGGGCGCGGCGATGGTGGGGTTGCGCCCGATCATCGAGTTCATGACGTGGAACTTCGCGCT
>JBOHTE010000112.1:0-2860 GCA_050733555.1 Gemmatimonadaceae bacterium
AGTCGGAGATGCCCCTCGGCCACCTCTCCGGCCAGCGCGATGAGGCTTTGCGCGCGGGTCCGGATGATGCCATGTCGCGCGATCTCGTCGACGCTTGCGCGCGCGATGCGCTCGGCGCCGGGCGAGCGATGTGTAAGAGACGCGAACGGCGTCGTGATTGCTTCTCCGAACGCGCTGGCAATGCGCCCCGCGATCGTCGTCGCCGCCCTGACAGTGATCTGCTGACCGACGATCGCGCGCACCGCCATGTCGAATCCATCGAAGGAGCCGGGAATGCGGAGCCCTGGATGTCGCGCGACTGCGCCGGCCAGACGCGCATCCTCCGCGAGCCGCTCCCCGATCACGTCGGGTCGTGCGTCGAGGTCGAACAGATGCCGCAGCCGGCCCAGGAGCGCGGGCAGCACCGGGGTGAGACCGCGCGCCAACTCCACGACGAGCGCGCGCTTGTCCGGCGCGTGCGTGACACGCAGCCATCCACAGTGCGCTCCGAGCTGCACCGTGCGGTGATACGTCGTCTCGTCGCTCCATTCCACGCCTCGAAGCGTACGGGGGCGCAGAAACCTGAGCAGTTCCTCCCAGTCGAACGGAGCACGATACGTCAGGTGCAGCAGGACGGAATCGTGCGCCGCGCGGGTCGCGACGCCATGCGTCGTGCCGCTCGCAGCGCTCCGCAGCCGGCTCGGCGGCATGGAGTAACGGCCGACGAACGCATCGTTGAAGCGCCGCACGCTGGAAAATCCGCTCGCGAACGCGACGTCGGTGACCGATAGTGCCGTGTCCGTGAGCAACTGCTTGGCGAGCAGCAGGCGCCGCGTGAGCACCAGCTCCATCGGGGACACGCCGAGCTCGTTGTGCACGAGGCGGCGGATCTGGCGCGAGCTCCATCCGAAGCGCGTGGCGATTCGCTCGAGCCCCGCGCCATCGTCGAGCATCCCCTCATCGATGCGCTGCGCGACCAGATGCGCGATGCGACGGGCATCATCCACGGGCGCGTTTCCGGGCGCGAGCTCCGGCCGACAGCGCAGACAGGGACGGAACGATGCCTTCTCCGCCGCTTCGGCGCTGTCGAAAAAGCGGCAATTCGCGGCCTTCGGCGTCCGCGCCGTGCACACCGGCCGGCAATAGATGCCCGTGGAGGTCACGCCGACGTAGAAGACCCCATCAAAACGCGGGTCGCGCGACGCGAGCGCGTTGTACAGTGCGATATTATCGGAAGCCATGCGACGCAGTCTACGCGGGATGCTGCGCGTCGTCTAGCCATTTTCGGACAGGAGAGTTCACCATGACGCGAGATCAGATTCTCCGGAAGCTCGAGGCGGCATGGCGCGCCTTCGAAGACTCGTATGCCGGCCTCACGGGGGCGCAGCTCCGTACACCCGGAGTCACCGGACAGTGGTCCGTCCGCGACATCATCGCGCACGTCACCTGGTGGGAGGAGGAAGCGTTGAAGTACCTGCCGCGCGTTCGCCAGGGCGAACGAACGCCGCGCTATTCGGTGCTGTACGGCGGGATCAATGCGTTCAACGCGATCATGACCGAGCAGCGCCGCGGTCTGTCGCTCGCGGATGTGCTCCGCCAGCACGACGACGTGCACACGAAGCTCATCCGCTACGTGCGCCGCTCGCCGGAAGAGCTGTTTGCCAGAGAGAATCCGTTCCGCCACCGGCTGCGCGCCGACACGTACGGCCACTATCCCATTCACGCACGGGCCATTCGCACCTGGCGCGAGCGCTGAGGCCGTTGCTTGCCTCGGATTCGTGCGCTGCACATACTCGCAGCTACCCATTCCCCGCTCCGAGGACCGTAGTCCATGATCCGCATGCTTTCACTGCGCTGGCTTACCGCCGGCTACCTGGCGCTCGCCGGCCTCTCCCAGATTCTCCCCTCGTCTCGTCCCACCGGTTCACCATCACCGATCGCGCCCAGCCTCTACAGCGGCCTCGTATGGCGCAGCGTCGGGCCGTTCCGCGGCGGCCGCATCGCTTCGGTCACGGGCGCCATTGGCGAGCCGGGCGTGTTCTACGCTGGTCTCCCCGGTGGCGGAATCTGGAAAACCACGAGCGCTGGTGTCACCTGGTTCCCGATCTTCGATTCCGTCACGGCGGTGTCTTCGGTCGGCTCCATTGAGGTCGCGCCCTCCGATTCCAAGGTCATCTATGCCGGAACCGGCGACATGGCCACGGGCGGCGCGGTGAACGAAGGCGACGGGATGTACAAGTCGGTGGACGCTGGCGCGTCGTGGCGCCATATCGGGCTCGATTCCACCCGGCAGATTCCCTCGCTGCTCGTTGATCCGCACGACCCGAACCTCGTCATGGCGGCCGCCATGGGAAACGTGCACGTCATGGGCGGCACACGCGGCGTCTATCGCAGCACCGACGGCGGAGCGTCGTGGACTCGAACCCTCGCCGTGGGAGACAGCGACGGCGTCGAGAAACTCGCCCGCGCGTTCGATGAGCCGAACGTGATCTTCGCGACCACGATGCGGCACTACAGCGCGCCCGATACGACCGGCACGCCGTTCTACCGCCAGCAGGCGCCGCGCAACGGACCCACCGGCACCGCACTGTACAAGTCCACTGACGAAGGACTCACCTGGCACGAAGTGAGCGGCGGTGGATTGCCGCGCCTCGCCGGCCGCACGTCCGTCGCCGTCGCCACGCACACGAACGCGCAACGCATCTTTCTCATCGAGAACTCGGGACTCTATCGCTCGGATGATGGCGGCACGACCTGGCGCCAGATGGACTCCACCGATACGCGGATCCGGAACGGGCAGGGCGGCTACAACTGCGGCGTGTACGTGGACCCGCAGAATCCCGACATCGTCTACACCATCAACACGTCGAGCTACAAGTCC
>JBOHTE010000113.1:0-5735 GCA_050733555.1 Gemmatimonadaceae bacterium
CACCTGCTCGGCGCTCAAGCGATCGTATCGCGATCTGATCAATCGCCGCGGAGCGGGAATCGAGTTCGTCTATCTCGCGGGCGCTCAGGAGATGATCGCCGCGCGGCTCGCCGGCCGCCACGGCCACTTCATGCCGCCCAGTCTTCTCGCCAGCCAGTTCGCTGACCTGGAAGAACCGGAGCCGGATGAACCCGCCACACGCGTGGACATCGGGCCGCCTCCTGAGACAATCGTGCATCGCATTATCGAGGCATTGGGACTGAGCGCCTGAAGATTCGCTTGAAGGTCCGCCTGAGGGTCAGACCACTGGGCCGAGGGTCGACACTCGGCCCGATCGCCGGACCCTCACACGCTCATGACAGCCAGAAACTTCCCGCCCCCGCAGCGCGTTCAGTGCGCATGACGACTCCCGCGATTCATCCGGACACGTACATCGGACCGGTGGCGCTCACGGTCTCCGACCTCGATCGGTCGATCGCGTTCTACCGCGACCGGCTTGGCTTCCAGCTTCATCGTCGCAACGGCGACACGGCAACACTGGGCGATGGTACCAGCGATCTGCTCGCGCTCACCGGCGTTCCGGCCGCACGGCGCATGCGCGGCACGACCGGTCTCTATCATTTCGCGATTCTCGTTCCCACCCGCGCCGATCTGGCGCGCGTACTGGCGCATCTCCTCGCCGCCCGCACACCGCTGCAGGGACTGTCCGATCACGGCGTGAGCGAAGCGATCTACCTGGCCGACCCCGACGGCAATGGCATCGAGGTCTACCGCGACCGCCCGCGCGACGAGTGGCCGCGCGCCGGACGCGAGCTGCGCATGGTGACCGAGCCCATGGATGTGGACGGCGTGATGTCGTCGCTCACCGATCGTGACGACGCATCGCTCACAATACCCGCGGGCACGAAGATGGGACACGTGCATCTGCACGTGTCGAACCTGCCGGATGCGGAGGCGTTCTACGCCGGCGTGCTCGGCTTCGAGCTCATGCAGCACTTTGGCGGCCAGGCGGCATTTCTCTCCGCCGGCGGCTATCACCACCATGTGGGCCTCAACACCTGGGCGGGCGTCGGTGCACCCGCGCCCCCTCCGGGCGCCATTGGCCTGCGCGAGTTCCTCGTGTATCTCCCCAGCCGGGAAGAGGTGGAGCGTGTGGCGGCGCGCGTGCGCGCCGCGGGAATTCCCATCGAGACGACGGCACTCGGCCTGCTCGTGCGGGATCCATCCGGAAACGCCGTCATACTGTCCGCCGGACCACGGGCGAGCTGATCGGCACATCGCGGCAAGGGTTGTCCGTGCGCTCCTGATGCGTGCATGATGCCCATGCATGATGGCGCACTATTCGCACGGATGATGAAACCATGAAAGCCATCGCGATTGTACCAGGCACAAAAACGCCGCAGCTCGTGGACCGGCCCGAACCGGTCATCCGCACACCCCATGACGTGAAGATGCAGACCGTTCGCGTCGGCATCTGTGGCACCGATCGGGAAGAAGCCGGCGGCGGGCGCGCGCTCGCGCCTGCGGGGAGCAAGGACCTCGTGATCGGGCACGAGATGCTGGGCAAAGTCGTGGAGACGGGCAAGTCCGTCACGCGCGTGAAACCCGGCGACTATGCCGTGTTCACCGTACGCCGCGGCTGCGGTGAGTGCGTGAGCTGCAACGCGGGCCGTCCCGACATGTGCGAAACCGGCCGGTATCACGAGCGCGGCATCTGGGGGCTGGACGGCTATCAGACCGAGTTCGTCGTGGACAGCGATGAGTACGTCGTGCAGGTGCCGGCGGCACTCGAAGCGGTGGGCGTGCTGGCGGAGCCGCTGTCGGTCGTGGAAAAGGCGATCGACGAAGCCATGCACGTGCTCGAGCGCCGGCCGGACGTGGCCATCACGCCGGACTGGCTGCACGGCCGGCGCTGTCTCGTCGCGGGGCTCGGTCCAATCGGATTGCTGGGCGCGATGGTGCTGCGCCTGCGCGGCGCGGACGTGTTTGGTCTTGACGTGGTGGACGCGGGCACCGCGCGGCCGAAGTGGCTCGAAGGAATCGGCGGCCACTATCTCGACGGGCGCAAGGTGCCGGCCGACAAGGTGGACGACACCGTGGGCGCGATGGATCTCATTCTCGAGGCGACGGGCATTGCGTCGCTCGAGTTCGATCTCCTCGATGCGCTCGCGCTGAATGGCGCGTACGTGCTCACCGGCATTCCAGGTGGCGACCGGCCGCTGCAGGTGCAGGGCGCGCAGCTCATGCGGGAGCTCGTGCTGGGAAACCAGGCCATGCTGGGCAGCGTCAACGCCGCGCGCGGTCACTACCAGATGGGCGTTGACGACCTGGGCGCGGCCAGTGCGCGCTGGGGCGCGCTGATCGCCGGGCTGATCACGCAGCACTATCCGTCGAGCAAATTCCTCGAGCCGCTCATGCAGCACCAGCCGGATTCCATCAAGGTAGTCATCGACTGGTCGTGACCGGTGCGGCGCCATCACGTGGCGGCGGCGCGGCGATACACCCCCCCCTCGCGCGCCGTGCCGCCATCCTGCCGTGAGCGCTACGCGACCGTAAGCCGGATGGGCAGTGTGCGGAACCGCCTCCCCGTCGCGGCGAACACGGCGTTCGCTACGGCGGGCGCGATCGGCGGGAGCCCCGGCTCACCCACACCGCCCGGTGCCTCGTTGCTCGGCACGATGTGTACATCGATCTTCGGCATCTCCGGCATGCGCAGCATCCGGTAACTGTCGAAGTTGCCCTGCGTGACGCGGCCGTCCTTGATGGTGATATCTCCGTAGAGCGCCGCAGTGAGTCCGTACACGATGGCGCTCTGCATTTGCGCTTCGATCGTGAGCGGATTGACCACGGAGCCGCAGTCCACGGCGCACACCACGCGGTGCACCTTCACGGACTGATTGGCGTCAATGGAAATTTCGGCGACCTCGGCCACGTGCGAGGCGTAGGAGTCCACCATGGCGATGCCGCGGAACCGGCCCGCGGGGAGCGGCGTTCCCCACCCTGCCTTCTCGGCCGCGAGATTGAGCACGCCGAGCTGGCGCGGCGCCTTCGCGAGCAGCGCCTTGCGGAACTCGTACGGGTCCTTCCCCGCCGCGTGCGCCAGTTCGTCAACGAAGCTCTCGGTGATGAATCCGTTCTGCGAATCGCCCACCGAGCGCCAGAAGCCCACGGGAACGCCCACCTCGTGGCGAACGAACTCCACGTGGAAGTTCGGGATGCCGTAGGCGACGTCCGCCGAGCCTTCCACGTTGGTGGAGTCGAGGCCATTGCGGAGCGATCCGGGGAAGACGCGCGCCATGATGGATGGACCCGCGACGTGGTGCACGTATGCGACCGGCATCCCATCGGCGCCGAGCGATGCGTCGAGCGTGTTGTACGTGGCGGGGCGATAAAAGTCGTGGCGCATGTCATCCTCGCGCGTCCACACCACCTTCACCGGAGCGCCAACCGCCTTGGACGCCTCCACGGCGTCGGCAACGAAGTCGGCCTCGGAGCGCCGGCCGAAACCACCGCCCAGGAAGGTGGTGTGCACCCGCACTTTCTCGGGCGGGAGTCCGGTGATCGTTGCCGCCGTGCCCTGCGCCTTGGACTGAAATTGTGTGGGAACCCATACATCGCAGCCGTCGGCACGGACGTCCGCGGTGCAGTTCATGGGCTCCATGGTCGCGTGCGCGAGGAACGGCACCTCGTACACGGCGCTCACCTTTCGGCCACGTGCCAGGGCGGCCGCACCGGCGCCATCGTGCCGCGCGACCGCACCCTTCTGCCGCACCGCCTTGGCGAGCTCGCGGGAGATGCTCTCGCTGCTCGCGCTGGCGAGCGGACCCTCGTCCCAGGTGATGTCGAGCGCGTCGCGTCCCTGCTTCGCGGGCCAGAACCCGGTGGCCACCACGGCCACGCCGGAGCTGAGCGGCACGACGTGTTTCACGCCGGGAATCGCCTTCGCCTTCGCATCGTCGAACTTCGCGACCTTGCCACCGAACACGGGGCAGCGCGCGACGGTGGCGACGAGCATGCCGGGGAGCTGCGTGTCGATGCCGAATTTCGCGGACCCGTTGGTCTTGGCCGGCGTGTCGAGGCGCTTGCGCGGCGTGCCGACCAGCCAGCGCTTCTTCGGATCCTTGAGCGTGGGTGAGGATGGTACGGCGAGCGTCGCCGCCTTCGCGACGAGCTGTCCGTAGCGGAGCGACTTCCCGGAGGAGTGCGTAGCCGCACCGTTCTTCGTGGAGCAGGATGCCGCATCCACACCCCAGGTAGCCGCGGCGGCCGCCACCAGCATTTCGCGCGCGGCCGCGCCCGCCAGCGACATCGGTTTCCATGCGCCGCGCACCGCCGTGCTCCCACCCGTGCCCTGCGCGCCGAACAATGGGTTCGCATACGCCTTGTCCGCCGGCGCAAACTCCATTTTCACCTTCGACCAGTCGGCGTCGAGCTCCTCGGCGACGAGCATCGGGATGGAGGTCGCCACGCCCTGCCCCATTTCGGAATAGCCGACGATGACCGTCACGCTGTCATCGGCGCCAATGCGCAGGAAGGCGTTCGGCGCGAAGGGCGTTTCGCCGGCAGCCGCGCTGGCGCGCTCATCCGCATCGCCCCGGCGCGAGCAGCCAGGGAGATAGATCGCAATGACGAGCCCCGCTCCTATGGTTGCCACAGTGCGCAGAAATTCACGGCGCGAGGTCGCGGCCGGCGCGCTCATGTGCTCGCCTGGCCCGCAGCGCGGTGAATCGCCGCGCGGATGCGCTGGTAGGTGCCGCACCGGCAGATGTTTCCGCTCATGGCCGCGTCTATTTCGTCGTCCGTGGGGTGCGGCGTTTTCGCGAGCAGCGCGGCCGCCGACATGATCTGCCCGGACTGACAGTAGCCGCACTGCGGCACGTCTTCGGCGATCCATGCCTGCTGCACGGCGTGCGTGCCGTCCGGCGAAAGTCCTTCGATCGTGGTGATCTTCTTCGACCCGACCGCCGAGACCGGCGTCACGCAGGAGCGCGTGGGCTGACCGTCCAGGTGCACTGTGCAGGCGCCGCACAGCGCCATGCCGCAACCGAACTTGGTACCCGTGAGACCAACGTTGTCGCGAATGGCCCAGAGCAGCGGCGTGTCGGGAGAGACGTCTATGGTGTGCGCGGAGCCATTGACGTTGAGCGTGAACGCGGCCATGAGAGCATCCTCTCCTAGAAGGAGCATGGACTGACGGTGATGCAGGGCATAGTGATGCATTTGCCCGGTACGGTCAAGTGAATGTGGTGTAGGTGGCAAACGCGGCATGCCACGACTCGAGAGCAAATTGGCGTGGTGTCATGAGAAGCGCGTGGTGTCATGGACGGCGAGACCGGAGCAGCCGAGCTTGTCGGCCATCCTCCCACGGAGCGGAAGCGATGACGGCCCGGGACTGGTCGGTCGGTCTGGCGCCGAAGGCGGCGCCGGTGCTGGCGATGATGGCAGTGCTGGTGGGTCTGGGCATGTCGGTGGCTTCGCCGGCCGCGCCGGCGGGGCGGGCGCCGCAGGTACTCCCCATTTCCGCTCCTGCACTCGGGGCCGCCGAGCGCGCGCCCATGCTCGTGCCGCTGCACGCGGCCAGTCGCGCCGCCACCAAATGGTGCGCGGGGCCCTCCGGGGTGCGGATTGAGGTTCCCCCCGTGTCGTGGACACCTGGTTTAGGTTGTTGCCGACATCGCCTGCTCAAACGGCATGGGACTCAGATCCCCCAGCGCGGAGTGCCGCCGCAGCTGATA
>JBOHTE010000114.1:0-4843 GCA_050733555.1 Gemmatimonadaceae bacterium
ACTCCGCCCGCAGCGCCTGCATGGGATCCACCCGAGCCGCGCGCCGAGCCGGAACAAAACTCGCCACTGCCGCGACAGCCAGCAGCACCAGCGCGACAAGTATGTATATCCATGGATCGCGCGGCGAGACCTCGAACAGCAGCGGCTTCGCCCACTTCCCGGCCACGAGCGCGATCGCCGCGCCCAGCAGGAGCCCCGCGGCGGCCAGCGTCATTGCCTCACGCACGACCAGCCCCGCCAGGTCGCGCATCTGGGCGCCCAGCGCGGCGCGCACTCCCAGCTCGTGTGTGCGCTGCGCCACGTTGTATGCGATCACCGAGTAGAGCCCGATCGCCGCGAGCGCGAGCGCCAGCAGGCCGAACACCGCGAACATCGTCGCGCCCATCTGCCACGATTGCGTTTCCTCGCCCAGCACGTCGCTCATGGGTGTGACCGTGACGTACGACGCGCCCGGCATCATGCTCTGCAGCCGGCGCCGGACCGTCTCGGTTTGCCCGGACGCCGCCCCGCGCACGCGCACGAACAGGCCGCCCTGATCCGGATGGAATTGCGGCGCGGACAGATAGTAATACAACCCCGCGTCGTCGCTCAGACTCGTCTGCTTGATGTTCTCGGCCACGCCAACCACGTACGTACATGGTACGGTGTCCGCGTCGACCTTCACGCACTGGCCAATGGCATTCTTCCCGGGCCAGAGCGTCCTGGCCATTGCCTGACTGACCACCATGGCGCCCGGTGCGCCCTGCACGTCGGCCGTGGTGATGCCACGCCCCTGCACCACGCGCGTACCCATGGTCGCGAAGTAGTCCGGCGTCACGGCGTTGAGGTAGAACTCGCCCAGCCGGCTCACCGAATCGATTCCCGCCACGTGCAGATCGATGTCCCACATGCTTCGGAACGGCGTCGTGAGCTGCTGCGCGGCATGCTCCACACCCGGGATCGCCGTCACCTCATCCAGCAGCCGTTGTCGCAGCGTTTGGCTCTGCGTGCTGTCCAGCTTGACGTCACGCATCTGCAGCTCGACGGCAAGCACGGAATTCGCGTCGTACCCCAGCGGCACGTTGCGCACGTTGTGCAGGCTGCGCACGAAGAGACCCGCGCCCACGAGGAGCACCACGCTCAGCGCGCCCTGGAACACGAGCAGCCCCACGCGCAGGCGCGAGCGGTGGTACGTCCCCTCGCGCGCGCCCGCCTTGAGATCCCGCGCGAGATTCGTGTGGCGGCTCTGCGCGATGGGCGCGAGCCCGGTGAGCAGCCCCGTGATGACCGCGGCGATGCCGGCCAGCAGCAGCGTGCGCGCATCGCTCACGACCGTGGCGGACGCCGTCCGTGGCAGCAGCGCCGCACGCAGCAGTGCGCCGCCCCACTGCGCCACGAGCACACCCACCACGCCACCGAGCAGCGCGAGCACCACGCTCTCGGCGAACAGTTGCACCATGAGGCGCAGGCGACTCACGCCGAGGGCCAGTCGAACGGCGATTTCGCGACGGCGGCGCAGCGCCCGGGCGAGGAGCAGGTTGGCCACGTTCGCGCAGGCGATGAGCCAGACGATGAGCGCCACGCCAGAAATCCAGGTGGCTACCCGGGCCACCGGCGACTCGTTCGGTCCACGGTCGCGCAGGATGGAGCCGACGACCGCGCGCGGCCGCGCCAGCGCGACGGATGGCATGTGCGGTTCCTTTGCCTGCTGCGCGGCGTAGCCCTGCCGGTAGACGCGACTGAGGTCGGCATTCGCCGCGGCGACGGTGACGCCCGGCTTGCGCTCCACCATCATGGATGCCCAGTACCAGTGATACGTCGTCCACCAGCGCTCACCGGGGATGTGGATGTTCACTCCCATTTCGCCGCCGCGCACGGTGATGGGAACGAACGCCGCCGGCGGCTTGTCGGGCCAGACTCCCACGAATCCGCGCGGCGCCACACCAATGATCGTGTACAGGGTGGCGCCGATCTGCAGCGTCTTCCCCAGCACGTCGCGCCTGCCGCCATAGCGGGTCTGCCAGAGCCCGTACGAGAGCACGGCTACGGGGGTCCCGCTGGGCGGCTGGTCCTCGCGCACAGTGAAATAGCGGCCGAGCGCGGGCGGTGCGTCGAAGAATCCGAAGAAGCTCGCGCTCACGACCCCCACGGGCATCTCGCGCGCATCGCTGCCCACGCCGATCGCGGCGTCCGGGCTGCTGATTTCCGCCGTGCGCGTGAAGGACCGCGTGTCGTTGGTGAGGTCCACGTAGCGCGCGTACGGGATGGTGTTGTTGAAACCTTCCCTGCCGCGAAAGGTGCTGCCCAGGTACACGCGCTGCACGCGCGCGGCGTCGTGCAGCATGGGTGGCGCGCGGAAGAGCAATCGGTCCACGATGGAAAACATCGCGATGTTGGCGCCAATGCCCAGCGCGAGCGTGATCACCACGGCCCAGGTGAATCCCGGCGTGTTGCGCAGTCCGCGCGCGGCGTACCGCAGATCCTGCCAGAGGGCGGACCAGGGCGACGACCGGACCTCGAGAGGGGGAGCAGCCGGAGTCGGCATGGCACGACGGGCGAAGGTGAGAATGGCAACCGACGGTTGGACACCGCCCGCGCCGAAAGCGTTACCGCGCGGATCCGGGACGGTGCGCCGGTGTGCCGCCCGGTGGGTCCACGTGCAACACCGTCATCATCCCCGACCCCAGATGCTCGGCGATGTGACAGTGCAGCATCCACGCGCCGAGGTTCGAGGCGTCAATGAGGAGATCCACCGTGGACCCCACGGGGATGAGCGCCGTGTCTTTCCAGACGAGGTTCCGCGTGGGCACGCCGTCGCGTGCGATGACGAGCATGCGCTGGCCGTGCAGGTGAATGGGGTGCTGCATGGGGTGGAACGACTTTGGATCGTTGAAGATGCGCAGCTTCACCACCGATCCCTGCGCAACATGCCAGTCGATGTCCATGTTCTCCCTGCCCGTCGCGTCGTCGCGCAGGATCCAGCGCACCTGTTTGCTGCTGGAGAGCCAGTTCATGTCCGGCATGGCGTCCACATACTCCACGGGCGCGAAGTACGCCGTGTCGATCGTCATGAACTGCACGGTGGCAAGGGGAAGCGCCGACACGCGCACGGTGAGCGTGAGCCGCTTGTCGGGCGGCTTGTCGAAGTACGGGCGGAAGCGGTCAATGTCGTGTGACACCGCCGTGTTGCGGCGCAGCGTGGCGAACGCTGCGGCATAGTCGGGTGCGGCCGCCGTATCACTCACCGTCACGATACCCAGCGTATCCAGCTCGGCTGCGAACTCGCCCTTGTAGTGATTGACGGCCTGCACCGCATTCACGAGCGCGTACCGGCCCGGCGTATCGAAGCGCGTTTCGACGACGTAGCGCTCCGCCGGCGCTATCAGCACGCTCGGCACGCGCTCCTCGTGCTCGAAGCGGCTCACGTCCGACGCGACGACCTTCATGGGCGCGCCGCTGAACGAGAGATTCCAGGTGCGCGAGCTGGACACGTTCGTGAGGAAGAAGCGCACGACGCTGCCACGGTGCACGTTCAGAGCGTACCGCGGCTCGCCGTTCACGAGCAGCACGTTGCCGAGCCGGCCCATGAGCGCGAAGTCGGGGCCTTCCTTCCCGAAGGGGATGAGCGTGTCCGCATGCACGAGCAGATCGTTCAGCAGCAGCGTCTGCTCGAGATTCACCGGTGAGTAATAGTCGCGATCGGGCGAGTCCACGCGCACGTTGCCGTAGAGTCCCATGGCCTGCTGGATGTCCTCGCGCACGTGCGGGTGATACCAGTAGATGCCCGCGTCGGGGAAGTGCACGTGGTACACGAACGTGCTGCCGGGCGCCACGGCCCGCTGCGTGACATCGGGAACACCATCGTAACGATTGTCCAGCCGCACGCCGTGCCAGTGCACCGAGCTGGGCAGATCGATCGCGTTATGGAAGCGCACGGTGATCGTGGCGTTCTGCGGCACATCGATGAGCGGCCCCGGCACCTGGCCGTTGAAGCCGTACATCGTGAAGGTGTGCCCGTTGATGCTGCGCCGCACGAGGGTGGCCGTGAGGTCGAGCGTGTCGCCATCACGGAGCTTCGCGAGCTCGCTGGGCCGTGCGTCGGGGAGGCGCGCGGCATCCACGCCGGCGCCGGGGAGAAAGGGCGTGACATCAGGCCCGAGACCGACGAGCCCCGGCATCATCGGCATGCCCTTCGGCATGGGGATGGGCATGGACATGGTGCTGTCGTGCGTGCCGTGATCCATGCCCGGCATGCCCTGCATGCCTGACGGCGTCGCAGGCGGTGTCGGTGGCGTCGGCGGTGTTCCCGGTTGCTGCGCGCGCGCGGGGTACGTCACGACCAACAGCGCGGCGAGGAGCGCCGCGCACGACACAGACGTCACTGCGAGACTCCGCGGAAGAGCGGGTGCGTGATGAACGATTGCAGCCAGCCGCTCGGCGACGTGCCGTGGAGCACCGTTGGGCCGCGCGTGGATGCACCGGTGGTATCAGGTTCCGCGGAGATGACGAGCAGGAACTTGTTGAGATCCGCGTGACCGACCGTGGTGGTTCCGTTCGTCACCGGGCCCAGGCGATGCCACTCGGTAAGATCCGGTGATACGGCCCAGGCCACGTATGAGGTGAAGGCGCCGAGGGTGGACGGCTTCGGCAGATTGGACGCGGTGATCCGTACATCATAGACCGCGTGACCATCGGCAGTGAGCGCGACGCCGAAGGGCGATGGCGCGAAGACGAGCCGTGCGTGACCCTGCGCGGCGGGCGCAGCCGGCGTGGGGTGCAGCATGATGTCGTACGGGCCCGCCGTACCCGTGGCGATGAGCGCGGCGAGGAGCGCCGCGCACGACACAGACGTCACTGCGAGACT
>JBOHTE010000115.1:0-8210 GCA_050733555.1 Gemmatimonadaceae bacterium
GCTCCTGGCGGTGCAGAGTTTTGATTTCATGGGCGGCTCGCTTGGGCTGGCCACGGCTGAGGCGCTGCTCAACGCCATGCGCACCGCGGTCGCGGAAAAACTTCCTTTCGTGCTGATCGTTTCCTCGGGTGGCGCGCGCATGCAGGAAGGCGTGCTCTCGCTCATGCAGATGGCCAAGACATCGGCGCTGCTGGCCCAGGTGGCCGAACGGCGCATTCCGTACGTGTCCATCCTGACCAATCCGACCACGGGCGGCGTGAGCGCGAGCTTCGCGATGCTGGGTGACGCGATTCTCGCCGAGCCAGGGGCCGTGATTGGATTCGCCGGACCGCGCGTGATCAAGCAGACGATCGGGCAGGATCTGCCCGAGGGTTTCCAGACGGCCGAATTCCTGCTCGAACACGGCATGCTCGACTCTGTGGTGCACCGCAAGGATCTCAAGGGTACGGTGGGCCAGCTCCTGCGTCACATGAGTGGCGAGCCCAGCGCATCCGGATGGACGTCTGCCTGACGCGATACCAGGACGCACTCGACTATCTCTTTGCACGAGTGAGCGGTGGATGGAAGCTGGGGCTGGACACCACGCGCGCGCTGTTGCGCGCGCTGGATGACCCGCACCGGCGCTTCCCATCCCTTCACGTCGCTGGCACGAACGGGAAGGGAAGCGTCGTCAGCACCATCGATGCGCTGCTGCGCGCTGGGGGGGTTCGTGTCGGGCGCTACACCTCACCCCATCTGATCGATTTCCGCGAGCGGATCTGCGTGAACGACGTGCCGATTCCGGAGCAGGCGGTCGTAGAATTCATCGAGCGGTGGACCCCCGACGTGGAGCGCCTGGGCGCGACGTTCTTCGAAGCCACCACGTGCATGGCCTTCGACTACTTCGCGCGGGAGTCGGTGGACGTCGCGGTGGTGGAGGTCGGACTGGGCGGTCGGCTGGATGCGACGAATGTCATCACGCCGCTGGCCACCGGCATCAGCTCCATCGGTCTCGACCACATGCAGTACCTGGGCGAGACGCTCGAGGATATCGCGCACGAGAAAGCGGGAATCTTCAAGTCGGCCGTCCCCGCCGTGATCGGAGAGGAGGCGCAGGGGATCCGCGCGCTCCTTTCGACACTCGCGCGGGAAGCCGGCGCGTCGCCCGTCGTCGAAATCGGCAGCGACTGGATCGTGCAGGACATCGCGGTGGATGCCGACGGGACATCCTTCACCCTGTTGGCGGATGGCCGCACGCGCGCGCTGCGCACGCCACTCGTCGGACGACACCAGGCGGCGAACAGCGCCACCGCCATTGCCATGCTCACGCGCGCGGGAGCTGCGTACCGGGCCGCGGCCGAGGCGGCGGAGCAGACGCTGGCGTCGGTGCGCATTCCCGGACGCTTTCAGCGTTGCGGCAGCGTGATCTTCGACGTCGCGCACAATCCCGCGAGCGTCGCGGTGCTCTGTGATACACTGGAGCGCGTGCATTCGGAGCAGCCGATCGTCTGCGTGCTCACGGTGCTGCGCGACAAGGATTGGAAAGCCATGATGGAATCGCTCGCGCCGCACGTCGAGCGGTTTGTGCTCACGGCGCCGCCCAGCGTTCCGAACGACAGGGCCTGGGCGCTGGACGAGCCGCTGGCATTTGCCGTGGCGAACGGATGGGCCGCCACGACGGAGCCGGATTTTGACCAGGCACTGGCGAGCGCGCGTCAGGGAGCGGCCACGACGCTCATCACGGGGTCGTTTCACACGGTTGGAGATGCCATGTCGCGCTTGCAGGTGACTCCATTGGCCGGATACATTGCATGAATGGCCTCTGGCGCCCTCCCTGGCTTTCGCGATTTCTACCCGGCGGAACTCGCTGAGCGTTCCCACATTGTCGCGACCTGGCGCGAGGTCGCACGCCGCTATGGTTTCGTGGAGTACGACGGGCCTCCGCTCGAGCCGCTGGAGCTCTACACGCGCAAGAGCGGCGACGAGATCGTCGGCCAGCTCTACGAATTCACGGACAAGGGAGGACGGCACGTCGCGCTCCGGCCCGAGATGACGCCGACGCTCGCGCGCATGGTCGGGGCGCGCGCCAATGCGCTCCGCAAGCCCATTCGGTGGGCATCCATGCCGCAGCTCTTCCGCTATGAGCGACAGCAGCGCGGACGATTGCGCGAGCACTTCCAGTTGAATCTGGACATCATCGGCGAGGCGGACGTGTCCGCCGACGCCGAACTGCTCGCCGCCGCTGTTGACATCATGCGGGGGTTCGGTCTTACGGCGAACGACGTGGTGGCGCGCGTGTCCGACCGCCGCCTGCTGCACGCGGTGCTCACCGCCATTGGCATCGCGGGTGAGCAACTCCCGGCCGCCTATGCGGTGATTGACAAGGTGGAGCGCGACACGAGGGAGAATCTCGAGCGACGTCTGGCGGAGGCCGGGATCTCGCCGGCCGCGTCCGGGCAGGTGTTCGAGCTGGCGCGCCGGGTGGATGACCTGGACGCCTTCGCGCGCTGGTGCGAGGCGCACGACTGCGCCGCGCCGTTCGCGCTCGTGCGGCGGTACCTGTCGTATCTGGATGCACTCGGCCTTGCCGAGTGGGTGCAGCTGGATCTCTCGATCGTGCGCGGCCTGGCCTACTACACCGGAATCGTCTTCGAGCTGTTCGACGCGAAGGCCGAGCTTCGCGCCATCTGCGGCGGTGGCCGGTACGACAACCTGCTCAAGGCGTTGGGCGGCGTCGATCTGCCGGCGCTGGGCTTCGGCATGGGCGATGTCGTGCTGGGAGACGTGCTGCGCGCCCGCGGGCTCATGCCCGTGCACGCACCTGGCGTGGATGTGTGGGTTGCCTACGCGGACGGCACGGCGCTGACCGACGCCATGCGCATGGCGGCGCAGCTCCGGGCGCGCGGGCGCAGCGTGGAATACGCGCTGGGTGGACAGAAGCTGTCACGCCAACTCAAGGCCGCGAGCAGTGCGGGCGCGCGCGACGTGCTGATCCTGCCCGCCAGCGATGGCGCCACGCGCGAAGCGGTCGTGCGCAACCTCGCGCGTGGCGAGGAGCGCCGCGTCAGACTCGATGACTGGCTGAACGAGCAGCAACCACCTGAACCGCCCACCGAACCGCATGGCTGACGATCGCAGGCTTCCCCTTCGCGCCGAGGATTTCAGCGCGTGGTACAACGAAGTGGTGCTCCGCGCCGAGCTCGCGGATTATTCGCCCGTGCGCGGCTGCATGGTCATTCGGCCGGATGGTTTCGGCATCTGGGAGCGCATGCAGCGCGCACTCGATGACATGTTCAAGGCGACGGGACACCGCAACGCGTACTTCCCGCTGTTCATTCCGCAGAGTTTCCTGCAGAAGGAGGCGGAGCACGTCGAGGGATTCGCGCCCGAGACCGCGGTCGTTACGCACGGCGGGGGCAAGGAGCTCGAGGAGCCGCTCGTGGTGCGCCCCACCTCGGAGACGATCATCTACGCGATGTTCGCCAAGTGGGTGCAGAGCTATCGCGATCTGCCGCTGCTCATCAATCAGTGGGCGAACGTCGTGCGCTGGGAGATGCGCACGCGGCTGTTCCTGCGCACACTCGAATTCCTCTGGCAGGAAGGGCACACCGCGCACTCCACGCACGATGAGGCCGAGGCGGAAGCGCGCCGCATGCTCGGCGTCTATCGCACGTTCATGGAGGAGTGGATGGCGATGCCCGTGCTCACCGGGCTCAAGACGAACTCCGAACGCTTCGCCGGCGCGCTCCGTACGTATTCGTGCGAAGCCATGATGCAGTACAACAAGGCGCTGCAGGCCGGAACATCGCACAATCTGGGGCAGAACTTCGCCCGGGCCTTCGACCTCACCTTCCAGGCGGAGAGCGGCGAGAGCGAGTATGCCTGGAACACGAGCTGGGGCGTGTCCACGCGGCTCATCGGCGCCCTCGTCATGACGCATGGGGATGACAAGGGGCTGCGCGTCCCGCCCCGCCTGGCGCCCACGGAGATCGTCATCGTGCCGATCTGGAAGTCGGACGAGGAACGTGCGCGCGTGCTGGAGGCCGCGGGGCAGATTCGTACGGCGCTCGGCGACGCGCGGCGCGTGCGCATCGACGCGCGTGACACCATGAAACCCGGCGCGAAATACTACGAGTGGGAATTGCGCGGTGTGCCGGTGCGCCTCGAGCTCGGGCCTCGCGATCTGGACAGACAGCAGGCCGTCGTGGTGCGTCGCGACACGGGCGAGAAGGCCGCCGTGCCGCTGGGCGATCTGCCGGCGCGGCTCGACGCCCTGCTCGACACCGTGCAGGCCACCATGCTCGAAACCGCGCGCGCGCGACGGGAAGCGAACAGCTTGCGCGGCGACATTACCTATGACCGGTTCAGGGAGATCATGGACGGAGACGGGGCTTTCGTGTATGCCGGCTGGTGCGGCGACGCGGCGTGTGAAGCCGCGGTCAAGGAGGAGACCAAGGCGACCATCCGGGTGTTGCCGGACCCCGAATTTCGCTCGGCCACCGCGCCGGAGCGCTGTCTCAAGTGCGGGCGCGTGGCAACCACGGAGGCGGTATGGGCGAAGGCGTACTGACCCCGGGGTTCGTGATGCAGGAGGGCGCACTGGCCTGCGAGGACGTTTCGCTCGAGCTCATCGCCGCAGAGGCAGGGACGCCGGTATACGTGTACAGCGCCGGCGGCATCCGCGAGCAGTACCGGCTGCTGTCGCGCGCGCTCGCGCCGGTGACGCATCGGATCCATTACAGCGTCAAGGCCAACTCGAATCTTGCCGTGCTGCGACTGCTGCGCGGCCTTGGCGCCGGGGTGGACATCGTGTCGGGCGGCGAGCTGTACCGCGCACTGCTCGCCGGCTTCACCGGCCGGGACATCGTGTTCAGTGGCGTTGGCAAGACGGAGCAGGAGCTGCGTGAAGCCCTCGCGGCACGGATCCTCCTGGTGAACGTGGAGTCGGTGCCCGAGCTCGAATTGCTCAGCCGCGTGGCGGCGGACATGGGTGTCGTGGCGCCGGTCGCGCTGCGCGTGAACCCTGAAGTGACGGTGGACACGCCGCATCACTACACGCGGACCGGGGAGCGCGGACTCAAGTTCGGAATTCCCTTCGCCGAAGCCGGGGATGCCGCTCGTCTGGCCACGACGCTGCCCGCCCTGCGGCTCGCCGGCCTGGACATGCACATCGGGTCGCAGGTGGCGCAGCTTGCCGCGTATCAGCAGGGGTTGCGCCGGCTGCTCGAGCTGTACGACGCGCTGCGTTCGGCCGGCGTGGAGTCCATTCGCTATCTCGACATCGGCGGCGGACTGGCGGTGCCGTATGACGGTGAAGCACCGATCGATCTGAACGCGTATGCGCAGGAAGTGTTGCCCCTCGCGGCGCCGAGCGGGCTCACGCTGTTCGTGGAGCCGGGACGCTTTCTCGTCGGCAACGCCGGCGTGCTGCTCACCCGCGTCCTGTATCGCAAGCGCACCGGAGATCGGGAGTACGTCATCACCGATGCCGGCATGAACGACCTGCTGCGACCGTCGCACTACAATGCGTTTCACCGCATCGACGCCGTGCGGCCGCGCACGGAGCGCATCGTTGCCGACATCGTGGGGCCGGTGTGCGAGAGCGGTGATTTCTTCGCGCTCGGGCGCGAGGTGGAGAACATGGCTGCGGGTGATCTCTTGGTGATCCGGTCCGCCGGCGCGTACGGCTTCTCCATGGCGTCGAACTACAATTCGCGGCCGCGCTCGGCCGAGGTCCTCGTGGACGGCAACCGCTTCGCCGTGGTGACGGAACGGGAGCGATACGAGGATCTTGTACGACAGGAAGCTGCTGACCCGCACTGGAGGACGGCCTGATGCGGGTCGGCGTGCTCGCGGATACGCACGACCGGCTGCCGGTGATTGCGGAATTCGCCACGCGCTTTCGCGAGGCGGGCATCGGCATGGTGCTGCACGCCGGCGATTACTGCGCGGCGTGGTCGTTGCGACCGATCATCTCGGCGAACCTGGCACTGGCGGGTGTGTACGGGCGAAACGACGGAGACCACGAAGGACTGCAGGCCGAGGCGGCGAAGGGCGTCGGCGTGGAGATCTACGAATCGCCGCACAGTGTGGAACTGGGTGGCGCGCGGCTGCTGCTCGTACATGACATTGGCGATGTCAATGCCCGCTCCGTGGCGGGACACGTCATCGTGATTCACGGGTTCACACACGAGCGCCGGCTGGAGAATACGGGGGACACGCTCATTCTGAATCCTGGCGAGGCGTGCGGCTGGCTCGGGGGGACGGCGAGCGCGGCCATTCTCGATCTCGAGACCAAGCAGGTGGAGTTTCTCTCGATCGACCCATGAGTCGAATACTCATTCTCGATTACGGATCACAGTACACGCAGCTCATCGCGCGTCGTGTCCGGGAAGCGCGCGTGTACTCGGAGATCCACCCGCCAACGCGGTCCATCGACTGGATTCGCCGATGGCTCCCCACGGGCATCATTCTGAGCGGCGGCCCCAACTCCGTGTACGACGAGGGCGTGCCCACCGCGGATCCCGCCCTGCTGGACGTCGCACCGGTGCTCGGCATCTGCTATGGCATGCAGGTGATCGCGCAGCTCGAAGGTGGCGGCGTGATGCGCACGGGGCGGCGCGAGTACGGCCGCGCCGAACTCGAAGTGCTCTCGGAGAGCGGTCTGTTCTCCGGATTCGCCCATGGTGACGAGATCACGGTCTGGGCGAGCCACGGTGACCGCGTGGAAGTGCCGCCGCCCGGGTATGCGATCACGGCGCGAAGCGCGAACGCGCCAGTCGCCGCGTTCCAGCATGAAACCCGGCCGATCCATGGCGTGCAGTTCCATCCGGAAGTACGCCATACGCCGCGAGGCGATGACATCCTGGCCAACTTCCTGTTCGAGATCTGTCATGCGAAGCCGAACTGGACCACCGGCGCGTTCATCGAAGAAGAGATCGCGCGAATTCGCCAGCTGGTCGGATCGTCACGCGTGATCTGCGGACTGTCGGGCGGCGTGGATTCCTCGGTCGCCGCCGCACTTGTGCACCGCGCCGTGGGCGAGCAGCTCACGTGCATTTTCGTGGATCATGGACTCCTCCGGATGCATGAGCGGGAGCAGGTGGAGCGGACGTTCCGGTCGAACATGGGGATCCACCTCGTGACGGTGGATGCCGCCGATCGCTTCCTGGCCATACTGGATGGGGTCGACGATCCGGAAGAGAAGCGTCGCCGCATCGGGCACACGTTCATCGATGTGTTCGAGGAAGCCGCGCTCGAGCTGGGCGAGAACGTGGAGTTCCTGGTACAGGGCACCCTGTATCCGGATGTCATCGAATCGATATCGCCGCGTGGCGGACCGTCGGTGACCATCAGGACGCATCACAACGTGGGTGGCCTCAAGCCGGACATGAAGTTCACGCTCATCGAGCCGCTGCGCGAACTGTTCAAGGACGAGGTGCGACAGGTGGGTCGCGAGCTTGGTCTTCCGGAGGAAATGGTCGGGCGACACCCCTTCCCGGGACCCGGGCTGGCGATTCGCATTCTCGGTCCGGTGACGCGCGAGAAACTCGCTGTCCTGCGCAGAGCGGATGCGATCTACCTCGACGTCATTCGCGAAGCCGGCCTGTACGATGACATCTGGCAGGCCTTTGCACTGCTGCTGCCTGTGCAGAGTGTGGGCGTCATGGGCGATCTGCGCACCTACGAGAATGTCGTCGCCCTGCGTGCGGTGACGAGCAGCGATGGGATGACCGCCGACTGGTTCCCCTTTCCCCCTGAAGTGCTCGGGACGATGTCCAGCAGGATCATTAACGAGGTGCGCGGCGTCAATCGCGTGGTGTACGACGTGAGCTCGAAGCCGCCTGCGACGATCGAGTGGGAGTGATTCTGACTCCTGACACGGCGTCCCGCCCTGGCCGGCGGACAGTTCTCACCGTGCCGCTGCTTCCGCCGCCGCAGAAGAACTGATCGCCGCCATCCGACTCGAGCCCCGACACGGCTGCTCCAGGCGGCATCTCGAGTCGTTCCAGGACCTCGCCGGTTCGAGGATCGACTCGCCTCACCTCGCTCTCGTCACCTTCCAACGTGCCGTGCCAGAGTTCTCCGTCGACCCAGGTGACGCCCGTGACGTAGCGGTTCGACTCGATGGTGCGAAGTATCGCCCCTGTTTCGGGATCGACCTGATGGATCTTCCGGTCCCGATACTGTCCCACCCAGAGCGTCCCTTCAGCCCACGCGAGCCCCGAGTC
>JBOHTE010000116.1:0-1151 GCA_050733555.1 Gemmatimonadaceae bacterium
GATCACGGCGATCTCCCCGTTGTCGCGCATGCGGTTCTATCGCAACATCGACGAGATGCACCGGCGACTGGGCGAGTACTTCCGGCGGTACGAGTTCACGAACATCCGGGAGCACCTCGGCGTGGAAGATGAGATGCTGCCGCCTCCCCTGCCCCAACCCGTGCGCAGAGACAGCCCGGCGTCCGTGCGCCTGCACCTGGCGCCGCAGCAGGATGTCGAGCCGGTGCACGTGTCACTCGTGGTACCGTGTTACAACGAGGAGAGCTCGCTCCCGTATCTGGCCAGGACACTCAGCAGCCTCGAAACCGAACTGGCGCCGAATTACGTGATGGAGTTCGTACTTGTGGACGACCGGAGCACGGACAACAGCTGGATCATGCTGCAACAGTTGTTCGGTGATCGGCCGAACTGCCGACTGGTGCGACACGAGGCGAACTACGGGCCGGCGGTGGCGATCCTGAACGGCATTCGCGCGGCGCGATCCGAGATCGTGGCATCCATCGACTGCGACTGCAGCTACGATCCGCTGGAGCTCGCGCAGATGCTGCCCCTGCTCGAAGAGAACGTCATGATGGTGACGGCATCGCCCTACCATCCGCAGGGAGGGGTGCGCAACGTTCCCGAATGGCGGCTGTTCCTGTCGAGGAACCTGTCAGGCCTCTATCGGACGGTGCTGCACCAGAAGTTGAGCACCTACACGAGCTGTTTCCGTGCCTATCGCCGCAGCGCGATGCTGGACATGGCGCTCAAGCACAGCGGATTCCTCGGCATCGCCGAGATGCTGGGGCGGCTCGACCTCGCGGGAGGAACGGTCGTGGAGTATCCCACTGTCCTGAACGTACGGGTGCTGGGCTATTCCAAGATGCGGGTGGCGCGCACCATCGTGGGACACCTGCGATTGATTGTGCAGCTCACGCTGCTGCGCGCTCTGCGGAGCAGGAAGGCGCGGCGTGCGGCCGGCACGACCGAGGAATCAGCCGCGGTACATCAGCTCCCGGAGAACCGGCCGTCCGACTGAAGTTCAAGCGGCTGGCGCTGGAGTCGACCACGCCTGGGCGCTGACCGATGGTCACCGTCCACTGCTTCCGCCAGCACTTCCGGCTCCGTGGAAAGGGCGGGTGAGAACATCGCCGTCAGGATATCGACGGATC
>JBOHTE010000117.1:0-16529 GCA_050733555.1 Gemmatimonadaceae bacterium
CTTCCGTTGCAAGCTCCGTCGCGCCCTCGATGGCGGAGGCGCCGCCCGTGAGTACGATTCCGGCGCTGAGGCGTCCGGCAAAACCGGCGTCGGTGATCTTCTGATTCGCCAGCCCGAATATCTCATCCATCCGCTGATGGATGATGTGCGCAAGCAGTTCCCGCGGAATCTCACGGTCGCCCTGCGCAACGGTGCTCGGCAGCTTGATGATCTCGTGCGAGTGCGCCACGAGCGCCTCGTACGCACAGCCGTAGCGCTCCTTGAGCCGTTCGGCGTCCGCCTGCGTGACGCCGAGTCCGTGAACGATGTCGCTCGTCACGTTGTTCCCGCCGAAATTCACCGTGCCCATGAAGCGGATTTTCCCTTCGTGGAACACCGCCAGGTCGGTGGTTCCGGCACCCATCTCCACCAGCGCCACACCGAGCTCCTTCTCATCGTCCGTGAGCACGGCCAGGGCGCTGGCGAGCGGCTCGAGCACCAGATCGCGCACCTTGTAGCCAGCCCGTTCCACCGACTTGCGCAGGTTCATGGCGGGGGACGCGCCAATGGTCACGAGGTACATCTCGGTCTCCAGGCGCATCCCGATCATCCCGATCGGATCGCGGATCCCATCGTTCTTGTCCACGCGATATTCCTGCGGAATGGCGTGGAGCAGTTCCCGATCGGCCGGGATGGCCTGCGTGCGCGCAACCTCGTTGGCGCGCTCCACGTCGGCACGCGTCACCTCATCGCCGTTCACCGCGACGATCCCCGAGCTGGTCATGGCCTGGACGTGCTCCCCGGCAATCCCCGCGTACACGGCCTCCACCTCGACGCCCGCCATCCGCTCGGCGTCCTGCATGGCGCCGCGAATCGACCGGGTGGTCTCCTCAATGTCGGCCACGACGCCGCGGCGCATCCCCGCGGTGCGGGCCTGCCCAACCCCGAGGATCTTGATGGTCGGATGGCGGGGCATGTCGCCGCCCACCTCCGCAATGAGTGCGGTAGTGCGGGAAGAGCCGAGGTCGAGGCCCGCGACAAGCAGTTCGGGGTTCATTGCAACCTTGCGATCACCTGATCGCGGAAACGGAGATCCAGTTCGGCGGCGTGCAGTTGGCGGCGCGCGAGATCGCGCTCGACGGGAATGATGTCGGTCAATCGCCCCGCTGTCACCCCCACCTCGGCGCGAACACGTTCTGTGGGCAGTTCGATCGTCAGTTCGTCACGCCCGGAGCGCTGGACACTGCTGATCCGGGCGAACAACCCTGGGGCCTGCTGTCGTACGGCGTCGAGCAGGGCGAGTAGCGCATGGTCGGCGCGCGGGACGACGGGCACGTCCACGCCAACCTCGCTTGGATCGATCGGCAGCGTTCTCCCGGAGGCATCCACGGCACGCAATCCGGAGGGCGACGGCACGAATGCAACGGGAACGTTCTCGGTGATGTGCACGACCAGCGTTCCGGGAAGATTACGCTCGATGTGCGCCGCGCGCACCTGTGGGAGCGATGCGACACGCTGCTCGAGCGGCGCGAGATCCGTCCAGATCGACGTCGCGGTATCCACGCGCAATCGCGTGAGAACGTCGCGCGGCTCGATGTAGCGCTCTCCAACGATCTCGACGTGCCGCACTCGGAAATAGGCGAGATGCGACAGCAGAGGCGGTCCCCACCATGGAGCGGACAGGATGCCGATCGCGGCGGCAACCGCGACTGGCGGCTTCCAGCCGAGCGCACGCACCGCCCGCGCGGCGCGCCTCAGCCAGCCGTCGTCAGACATGTGAGCAACTCGGCCCCGGTTCGCGTGATGTCGCCTGCGCCAAGCGTCAGCACCACGTCACCATCCCGCACGGATCGCGCGAGCGCCGCCGCGAGCTGCGTCCGGTCGCCACGCCAGGCGAGCGTGCCACCGGCGTCGCGCGCGGCACGCTCGATCAGCGAGGATGTCACGCCCGTGATGGGCTGCTCGCGCGCGGGATAGATCTCCGTCAGGAAAATCGCGTCCGACCGCGCCAGCGCCTGTCCGAATGCCACGGCGAAGTCGCGCGTGCGACTGTACAGATGGGGCTGAAAGGCCGCTACGAGGCGCCGTCCCGGGAAGGCGCCGCGCGCGGCGGCGAGTGTGGCCGCGATTTCCGTGGGGTGGTGCGCGTAATCATCGATGATCGTGACGCCGTGCGCGTCGCCCACCCGCTGAAATCGGCGCTCGACACCAGTGAAGGCGGCGAGGCCTCGGAGCATGTCGGGTACGGAAGCGCCCAGCGCGAGTCCGGCCGCGAGCGCCGCAAGCGCGTTGCGTACGTTGTGCTCGCCCGGCACACGCAGCGTGGCCTCGCCCAGCACCTCGTGATCGTGCACGACGGTGAAGCTGGACCCGCCGTTGGCGACGCGCACGTCGCGCGCGATGAGACGCGCATCGCTTGACTGGATGCCGTAACGAATGACTTCGGCGGTTGGCGGCGTGACGAGCGCATCCGCGCCGGCATCATCCGCGCACAGGACGATGGCGCGCGCTCCATGCACGAACTGCGCAAAGGCCACGCGGATGTCATCGAGATCGGCATAGATGTCGAGATGGTCGGCCTCGACGTTGGTGACCACCGCGACCGTCGGAGTGAGCGCCAGAAAGGAACGGTCGTACTCGTCGGCCTCGACGACGAAGAGCTGGCTGGAGCCGTGCCTGACGTTCCCATGCCACGTACCCACACGCCCGCCCGCCACCCCGGTCGGCTCAAACCCCGCCGCCGCCAGCGCATCCGTGGTCATGACCGTTGTCGTGGTCTTGCCATGCGTGCCAGCGATGGCGACGACATCACCTATGCCCACCGCCTCGGCCAGCGCCTCGGCGCGCCGCAAGACCGGGATGCCGAGCGCGCGCGCATGCTCCAGCTCGGCGTGGTGCGACGGCACCGCCGATGTCACGATGACCAGTCGAGCGCCTTCGACGTGTGCGGGATCGTGCCCTTGGGCAACGGGAATGGCCAGCCGATCGAGATCAGGCGTGGCGGCGCCGCCCGCGTCACACCCCGTGACCGCAATGCCGCGGCGCGCCAGCAGTTCCGCCAGTGCGCTCATGCCGGCGCCGGCGGCGCCGACCAGGTGTATAGGGCGGGGGTCAGATGGATCAAAGTGTGACATGGGGGAGTGCGGCAATCTAGCGCGCGAGGTGGACTCGACTCAAGAAGAGAGCTGCTTGAGGGAGAACAATGTAAGTGTTTGTCGGACAACGGGGACGAACTGCTGCCCCGATGACCATCTCGGGGAGCGCTCAGCGAGCTGAACGGAGTGCGGCAGTCCGGCAGAGCTCGAGCATGCGCGATGCGATCACGTCTGCAGCGCGCGGATGCGCGTGCGCCTCGCTTGCCGCCGACATGCTGTGCAACCGCGCGGGATCCGCCGCCAGCGCCTGCACCCTCTCTCCCAGCTCGCCCGGTACGAGAGAGCGCTCCTCGAGGAGGATGGCAGCTCCGACGCCCCCGAGCACCCGGGCGTTGGCGCTCTGATGATCAGCGGCGGCCGTTGGCAGCGGAATCAGGATCGCCGGTATGTTCCACGCGCACAGCTCGGCCAGCGTGAGCGCGCCTGCCCGGGATACCGCCAGGTCGCTCGCCGCGTAGGCGTCCGCGATTGGCGCGAGATACGGCACGACGCGCACGCGTGCACTCCCGAGCGATGCATAGCGCTCGTGCGAGCCACGACCCGTTCCCCAGATCAGCATCACGTGGTCGGGCAGCCCCGAGCGCACCCATTCCGCCACCGCGTCGTTCACCGCGCGGGCACCCTGACTGCCACCGATCACGAGGACCACGGTTCCGCCGGACGCCGGAAAGCTCCAGCGCAGGCGCGCGTCGGGGCGACTCGGCCTGGGCACCGGCGGCGGCTCGATGGGATTGCCCGTCTCGCCCACCCACGTCCCCGTGTTCGCACGCAGCCGTACCGCCGCGTTGCCATAACCCAGGTAGATCTCGCGGGCATAGCGGCTGAACCATCGCGTCGTGAGGCCGGGGACGCTGTTCTGTTCCTGCAGCGCGATGGGCACCCCGTGCGACACCGCATACGCCAGCGCGGCACCGGATGCATAGCCGCCCGTGCCCAGCACGAGCGCGGGTCGCGCCGTGCGCAACTGTCGCCCCAGCGTGCGCCACGCGCCGGTAAAGCCCAGCGCGGTTCTCCAGTTCTCCCACGGCCGCGCACGATAGAGCGGATGCAGGTCGAGCAACAGGTGCGCGAACTCCGTTGTCGGCAGGACATCACGCTCGAGGCCGCGCCGCGCGCCAATGAATAGCGGCCGAACGCTGGCGTCGGCCCGGACCAGCGCCCGGGCAATGGCGAGTCCCGGATAGAGGTGTCCGCCCGTGCCGCCACCGGCGAACCAGACGATCACGACGCGGACGCGGCGAGCGGATTCGTCGCGCGATCGCCCACCACGCGCTCACGCGAGCTCCCGATGTTGACGAGGATGCCCGTCATGAGAATCGAGAGCACCAGATTCGTACGCCCGTACGAGACGAACGGCAGCGTGAGACCGGTGGTGGGGAGCAGTCCGATCACGACGCCGATGTGCAGGAACGCCGTGCTGACGGTCGTGAAGGTGATGCCGATCGCGGTCAGCTGCTGGAATGGCGTTCGGGCCTCCTTCGCGATCCGGAAGCCCAGCCACCCGTACAGCGCGAAGGCGAGCGTGATGAAGAGAATCCCCAGGAATCCCCATTCCTCGCCGATATTGCTCGCGATGAAGTCGTTGTACGGAAACGGCACGAAGCCCATCTGCTGTCGTCCCTGCCCGAACCCCACACCGAACAGTCCGCCCGACCCCACGGCAATCAGCGACTGCTTGAGCTGGTACCCCGCCTCGGCCGGCGCGCGTCCCGGATCGAGAAACGATGTCATGCGCAGCAGCGCGTACTGGACCTTCTCCACCTGATGCCAGAGCAGCGGGATGGCCAGCACCGACAGCACCACCACGTGCCCGATGCGTACGCCGCCGGCAAACAGCACCACGCCCATGATGAGCGTGAACGTCATCGCCATGGAGAGATCCGGCTCCAGCACGACGAGCAGATTGAGCACCGCGAGCACGAGAAGGAACGGCAGCAATCCCTTGGTGAGACGTCGGAGCGCGTCTCCCTTCTTCACGATGAGCATTGCGGTCCACACGACGACCGCCAGCTTCGCGAACTCGGAGGACTGGAAAGCGAAGCCGAGATACACCCAGCGGCGGGAGCCGTTGATGCGGGGCGCGATGGCGCTCGTAAACGGCAGCACGGGAATGACGAGCAGCACGATCCCGACTCCCAGGATGGGCCAGGCCCACCGTCGCCATCGTTCCGCGTCCATCTTGGCGGCCAGCGCGAAGAGGACGACGCCAATGCCGATCCCGCTGAGCTGTCGGAGCAGGTAGTACATGCTCCCGTGTCCTTCACGAACGGCGAGCAGCGCGCTCGCGCTGTAGAGTACGGCGAGGCCGAACGCCAGCACGGTGGCCGTCACGATCACCAGCGCACGAGCGTGCACGCTCATGCGCCAGCGTTCGCGCAGTCCCGCGGCCGCACTCATGTCCCGGCCGTGGCCAGTTGTTTGAACGCGTGGCCGCGCTCTTCATAATTGCGGAACATGTCGTAGCTGGAGCAGGCAGGCGACAGCAACACCACGTCACCCGGCTGCGCCAGGGACCGCGCCGTCGCCATCACTTCCTGGAAATCAGACCCGAGCAGGCGTACGGGCACGACGTTGGCGAGATCCTGCGCAATGAGCGGACCCGCCTCGCCGTACGCCAGCACGGCCTTGCCGACCCGCCGCAGCGGTGGTACCAGCGACGCGTACGGCTCGCCCTTGTGGCGGCCGCCAAGCAGCACGATGGTCGGGCGCGTCATCCCCTTCAGCGCAACGAGAGTGGAGCTCACGTTGGTCGCCTTGGAGTCGTTGATCCAGAGCACGCCGCCAACCTCGATGGCGCTCTCCAGCCGATGTTCGAGCGCCTGAAACGTTCGCAGCCCGTCCGCGATGCGCTCGAGCGCCTCGGGCGTCTGATGCGCGTCGTCCGCGACGATCACCGCGAGCGCGGCGGCCATGGCATTGTCCACATTGTGGTCGCCGAGCAGCGCGAGCTCGTCCCGATGGAGCACCGGGTGGCCCTTCCACTCGATCGTGCCGCCGCGTTCCGCCGTCGCCAGTGCCGGATCGCCTGAGGGCGGCACGAAGTTCATCTCCACGTATGGCGAGCGCCCGAAATAGTGATGGGCGCCCTCGACGCGCGCGATCATTGCCATGACCGCCGCGTCGCCGTAGTTCACAACCCAGCACGATGCCGCCGTCGCATTGCGAAAGAGGAGCGCCTTGTCGCCGTAGTACTCCTCCGCAGAGGCGTAGCGGTCGAGATGATCGGGCGCGAGGTTGGTGAGCACGCCCACTGTGGGCCGGATGCCCGGCGTGTCGTGCAACTGGAACGACGACATCTCGAGCGCGATCCAGTCCGCGGGCTGCTCCGCCATCGCGACCTTGGTAAGCGGAGTGCCGATGTTGCCGGCATCCACGGCATTGAGTCCCAGCGTACGCAACAGATGCCCCGTCATGGCCGTCGTCGTCGTCTTGCCGTTCGTTCCGGTGATGGCGACGTAGCGTGTGCCAGGCGGGAGGGCATGCAATCCCACCTCGATCTCGCTCACGATCGGCACGCCGGCGGCGCGCGCAAGCGCGAGAGGCGGCGCGTCCGGCGGCACTCCGGGGCTCGCGACCACGACGACCGCCCGGGCGATGCGATCCAGGTCGTGTGCGCCGAGGTCCACGTGCACACCGGCCGCGCGCAGCGTGACGGCTTCCTGCTCCAGCGCGGTGGACCAGCTGCCATCCGACACGTACACGTGGAGCCCGCGGCGCGCGAGCAGTGCGGCGGCGCTGCGCCCGCTGCGCCCCAGTCCCGTGACCGCCACTTCACCCTGGCGCCAGGCGTCGGGTATCATCGCAGTTTCAGGGTGGTGAGCGCGATGAAGGCGCAGAAGATGCCGAGGATCCAGAAGCGCACCACGACCTGCGTCTCGGTCCATCCGGACAACTCGAAGTGATGATGCAGCGGCGCACGCTTGAACAAGCGATGCGCCTTCGCGAATTCCAGGCCGCGGCGGCGGCGCCGCACCTTGAACACGCTGCGCTGCAGAATCACGGACACTGTTTCCGCCACGAACACGCCGCCGATCAGCAGGAGCAGGAATTCGCTCTTGAGCAGAATGGCGATCGCGCCCAGCGCGCCACCCAGCGCGAGTGATCCCGTGTCGCCCATGAAGACTTCGGCGGGGTGGGCATTGTACCAGAGGAACCCAATGCACGCGCCAAGGAGCGCGGAGCAGAATACGGTGAGCTCGCCGGCGCCCCGCAAATAGTAGATCTGGAGATACTGACTGGTGTCGATGCGACCCATGACATAGGCGAAGATCGCGAACGTAATCACCGCGATGCCCGTGAGCCCCGCCGCGAGGCCATCCAGTCCGTCGCTGAGGTTCACCGCGTTGCTCGTCCCCGTCAGGATGAACGCCGTCCATGGCACGTAGAGCCAGGCCACGGCGGGCACCACGAGCACGTACTTGTAGAACGGCAGGGTGGTGGAGGCGCCGGGCAGGGTGGACAGCGGAAACTGCCAGAGATAAATGCCGAGCAGGATGCCCAGGGAGAGCTGGCCCGCGAGCTTGTAGCGCTCCACAAGCCCGACGTTCGCCTTCCCTTCCCGCTTCTGCTTCAGCTTGAGGAGGTCATCGATGAATCCGATGGCGCCCATCCAGGCCATGACAAGGAGCGCCACCCACACATAGCGATTTGAGAGCTTGGCCCAGAGCAGCGTGGGCACGATGCCGGACAGGAGAATGATCACGCCGCCCATGGTAGGCGTGCGGCCCTTGGTGGCGTGGCTCTCCGGCGTGCCGGTGCGCACGACCTGCCGAACCTTCATGGCACGCAGCCGCACGATGATGAGCGGGCCGGTAATGAACGCCAGGAGAAACGCGGTGACGGCGGCGCCGGCCGAGCGAAAGGTGATGTAGTTGAAGACGTTGAAGACGCCGCAGTAGCGGCAGGATTCGGTGAACCGCGTGAGGAAGTGGTAGAGCACTAGCGCCTTGCCCAGCCGGTGAGAAGTGGCACGAGGCGTTCCAGCCGTACGCCGCGCGAAGCCTTGAGGAGAATTGTGGCGTCGCGCGCGAGCCGCGGCTCGAGCGCGGCCCACAAGCCGTCGATGTCCGGTGCCGTGATCACCCGCGCGCCGTCCGTTCCATTCGCGGCGGCGTGCAGTGCGTCGCCCAGCTCGCCGAGTCCCGCCACGATGTCAATGGACGACGCGAGCGCGTACCGCGCCACGTCCGCGTGCAGCCGACCGGCGTGTGGTCCGAGCTCGAGCATGGTCCCCAGCACCGCGACGCGCTGGTGACCGGCATCCAGGCCGTCGAGCAGGTCGAGCGCGGCGCGCATCGAGGCAGGGCTCGCGTTGTAGGCGTCGTTGATGAGGGTGGCCGTCCCAAACGTCTCCCAGGCGAGGCGCATGCCGGGAATCACAGCGGATTGCAGCCCGCGCGCGGCGTCAGCGACGCCGACTCCGCACTCGCGGGCCGCGGCCAGCGCGAGCATCGCGTTGCGCAGGCTGTGTACGCCGCGAACGGGCGGCTGAATCGTCACGCCATCCACTTCCAGCCAACCGTGGCCGTCGCCGTTCATTCCCCAGCGCGCCGCACGCACATCACCCGTGTCGAGACCGGCCGAGACCACGCGCCGGGCGCGCCCATGCGCCGCGCGCGCCACCTCGGGCTGCGCCGCGGGCACGATGGCCACCTGCGCGCCATCGAACAGATACGACTCCTCGCGCAGCACTCCCTCCATGTCGCCAAGTCCTTCCAGATGCTCCTCAGCCAGACAGGTGCACAGCGCAATATCCGGCTCGACGATCCGGTTCAGGCGCTGCATCTCTCCCGGAACGTTGATCCCCATCTCCACCACGGCCACGTCCGCGGAATCCGGCAACGCGAGCAGCGTGAGCGGGACGCCGACGAGGTTATTCAGATTCGCGCTGGTGGCGTGCACGTCGAGCACGCTGTCGAGCGCCGCCCGGAGGAATTCCTTCGTGGTGGTCTTGCCGTTGGAGCCCCCCACGCCAATGACCGGGCCATTCCAGGCGCGGCGGCGGTAGCGCGCGAGTGCGCCGAGCCCCGCATGCGTATCGTCCACCGTGTATACTGGTACGCCGGTCGACCGCGCTGTCGCGGGGTTCGATACCACGAGCGCCCCCGCGCCGCGCGCAACGGCGTCGCTGACAAAATCGTGGGCGTCGAAGCGGTCCCCGGCGAGCGCGACGAAGCAGTCACCAGAGGCAATCGCGCGCGTATCCGTGGAGATCGCATGCACCGCGGCGGCGCCGGTCGGCAATCGGCTCGCCGCACGCGGAGTGAGCGCCTGCGCCAGGCGATCGAGCGTCCAGAAGGCGTCCGTCACTTGCGGCCGCTCATGAGCTCCGCCACGATGGCCTTCTCGTCGAATGGGTGGCGCGTGGTGCCGCGCACCTGGTACGTCTCATGCCCCTTCCCCGCGAGCAGCACCACATCGTTGGCGGGATCGGCCATCTCGAGTGCCCGCTGGATCGCGCGCTCGCGCTCCTCGATGCGTTCATGGTTTGCCTTGCGCATTCCCGCCTCAATGTCATCGAGAATCGCTTCGGGGTCCTCGGTGCGCGGATTGTCGCTGGTGAGAATGATGTGATCGGCTGCGCGCTCGGCGAGATTGCCCATCTGCGGCCGCTTGCCGCGATCGCGGTCGCCCCCGGCGCCAAAGACGACAATGAGGCGGCGTCGCGTGAAGGGACGCACCGCGGCGAGTGCGCGTTCAAGCGCGTCGGGCGTGTGCGCGTAATCGCGCAGCACCGTGGGCCGCTCCTGAATCACCTCCAGTCGGCCAGGCACCTGCGGCGTGGTGCGCAGTCGCGAGGCAATCTCACCCAGCGGCATTCCCAGGTGCCACGCCGTGGCGGCCGCGCCCAGCGCGTTCAGGACGTTGAAATCGCCAATGAGCGGCAGGTGCAGCGAATGACGCTGTCCGTCCGCGCAGAGGCGCCATTCGCTGCCGCGTGGCTGATAGCTCACGGACTCCGCGCGCACGGTGGCATCATCGCCCAGGCCGAATGTCAGCAGGCGCGGCGCGCGTGGCAGTTTGCGCCACGTGGCGTCATCCGCATTCACCACGGCGACCCCAGTCCGTGGCGTGAGCTGGGCGACCAGCCTCGCCTTCGCCGCGAAGTACTTGTCCATCGTGCCGTGGTAGTCGAGATGGTCGCGGGTGAAGTTCGTGAACACCGCGGCGGTGAACGCCAGCCCATCGACCCGATGTTGATCGAGACTGTGCGACGACACCTCCATGGCGATCGTGCGCACGCCCCCGTCGGCAAGGAGGCGCAACACGCGCTGCAGCTCGACAGGCCCTGGCGTCGTGAGTCCCGCACCGCCGGGCACCGGTTCGCCATCGCTTCCCGCGAGTACGCCGAGTGTACCAATGGACGCGCTGCGACCCTCGACGTTGTCGAGCAAATGGCGCAGGATGCCGACGGTCGTAGTCTTTCCATTGGTACCGGTGACGGCGATGAGTCGCAGGGCGTGTCCGGGCTCGTCGTACGCAATGGCCGCGGCGATCGCGGCGGCACGACGCGCATCACGAACCACGATGGACGGCAGATCGGTGCGTCCCCGCTCCTCCACGATGGCGGCCGCCGCGCCCTGCGCCACCGCCTGTGGCAGGAACTCGTGGCCATCCCGCGCGACGCCGCGCACGGCGACGAACAGCGCGCCGGGACTCACCGCGCGACTGTCGTCCGTGACGGTCGTGAATTCCTCCGGGATCGTCCCGGTGAGATCGAGGAGCTGCCCGGCGCGCCGCAGGGACGCGAGCAGGCGAGCGGTGGAGACCGCGCTCATGGTGTCGTGGCCAGCCGCACGAGCGTACCTTCCGGCGCGATGGCGCCGGCCTGCGGAATCGTTCCAGTCGGCATGCCGAATCCACCCGGCTGCACCTGGAAGCCGGCGGCGTGCAGGGCGCGCACCGCCGCTCGCAACGTGAGCCCATGCACGTCCGGCACGGCGCGCGCCACCGTGGGTCGCGCCTGACTTCGCGGAACGGGGAGCGAGAGCAGTACCGAAACCATCTCGGAATCCGCCGGATCATCGGTCCCGCTGACGGCGGGTGCGATCGCCACGGATTTCACGATGGAATCCGCGGAACCCGGAGGAAAATCATGGGCCGCCAGTTCCCGACGGTCGAGCGCCGCGTGGCGCGCCGCGAGCGCTGCCTCCAGTACGATCTTGGATACCGGAGCCGCCGCCATGGCGCCGAAAATGGAGTTGCGCGGTCTGTCCATCTTCACATAGATCACGTATTGGGGATCATTCGCGGGAAAGAGTCCGACGAACGAGGCGGTGTACGCTCCCGCCACGTACCGGCCGCCCGCGCCGGTACGTCGTGCCGTGCCGGTCTTGCCCGCCAGCGTGTACTGGCCGAGCGCGGCTTCCTTCCCCGTGCCCTCCTCGACGACACCCATCATCATGCGACGCACCTGCGCGGCGACATGAGGCGTCATGACGCGTCGCACCACGCGTCGCTCATGATGGAAGACCACCGTCCCATCGGGAGAGCGGATCTCCTTGATGATGGCGGGCTGCAGCAGCTCGCCACCGTTCGCCACGGCGGCATACGCCGCGGCAAGCTGCAGCGGCGTCACCGCAATCTCGTATCCCATGGCCAGCGATGCCGCCGACTGGCTGGACCATTCCTGCGGCGGGCGCAGCGTGCCCGATGCCTCCGCGGGGATCGCAACGCCCGTCGGCGTGCCGAATCCGAAATCCCTGAACGTCTGGTATTCCTGCGCCGTGGTGAAGCGGCTGCTGAACTTCACGATGCCAATGTTGCTGGAAAACCGAATGACATCAGCGAGCGACATCCGCGCCGCCTTGTGCTCATCCGTAATGGTGCGTCCGTCCAGGCGATACGTGCCGTTCTCCGTGTTCACCAGGTCGCCGGGAGTCGCCAGGTGGTCCATGAGGAGCTGCGAGGCGACGAGCGGCTTGAGCGTGGAGCCGGGCTCGAACGGCTCGCTCACCACCGGATTGCCAAAGGAGTTCACCCCCTGGCGCTGGCTGGCCATCGCCCGGATCTCGCCGTCCTTCGGATCCAGGATGACGATATCACCGCCATCGGCACCGGTGCGCGTCACCGCATCATCGAGTGCCTGCTCCGAGATTTCCTGCAACTCCTGATTGATCGTCAGCACGACGGCATCACCACGGACGGGCGCCACATCGCTGTCGCCCGGCGACTCGAAGCGTTGGCCGCGCGAGTCGCGCGACACCATGGCACGGCCATCACGGCCGCGCAGCAGCGAGTCCAGGGCAAGCTCGAGCCCACCCATGGGCGTGTTGCTCGCGTCAACCCATCCGACGACCCTGCGCATGGCCTGACGCGACGAATACACGCGCTGGATCACCGGGGTGGCGTACACGCCGCGCATGGCCGTGACCGTGGCTGCGTCCCCGACCAGGTAGCTGCCAGGCAGCGTGACCCACGCCCGGTTCACATCGGTCGCCCGCGTGATCCACTGCCGGGCGACCCCCAGCCGCGTGAGCGCGGCCGCGACGTTCGCCGGGCTGCGCAACTCGCGTGGCGCGATGCTCACGCGCACCATCTCGCGGCTCATCGCCACCGGCACGTCCCGCACATCGAAGATGTCGCCGCGCGGCGCCGGAATCACCGCGGCCGCGAAGTGCTGGCGCTGCGCGCGCGCGCGCCACGTGGCACCCTGAACGAGCTGCACATCCGCGGCGCGCAGCACGAGCGCCACAGCGAAGAGCAGCAGCGCGACATGGACGAGGGCGATGCGGCTGGGTCGAAGCATCTACGGTGTGACGGAGTGGCTGGGCAGTATGATGACCTGTGTATCACTCGGCACGTGCATGCCGAGGCGACGTTCCACGATGGGGGCGAGCGCGCTGCGGCTGGAGAGATCCCGGATTTCTCCGTCGAGTGCGGTTCGCTGGGCCTGCAGTTGCTGTCGTCGTTCCTCGAGCTGGCGCAGTTCGCGCGCCTGCGCGATTCCGGACGTTCGTCGCCAGATCACGCCGGCGGCGATGAGCACGAAAGCTAACAGCGCGAGCGCCAGCCAGGAGCGCCCCCGTCGGGCTACCTTGCGCTTCGCCATGCCCGCAACCTGGCGCTCCGGGCGCGCGGATTCCGGGCGACCTCCGCGGCGCCCGCCGATACCGGGCGCCGGGTGAGCAGCTCGCCGCGCGCCGTCCCGCCACAGGTGCACAGCGGCTGGCGCGGCGGGCAGATGCATGCCCGGCTCCAGTCGCGGAACGCCTGCTTCACGATGCGATCCTCACCGGAATGGTAGGCAATCACGACGAACACACCGCCCGCACGCAGGCGGTCCCGCAGCATGGGGAGCCCGCGCTCGAGCGCGGCCAGTTCGTCGTTCACGGCGATGCGCACCGCCTGAAAGAGTCGCGCGAAGTCCGGTGGTCCGGTGCGCGCCCCCAGCGCGCCACGAATCGCGCCCACCAGGTCGTCGCTCGTGGCGAACGGCCGCACGGCGCGACGCCGGACGATTTCACGCGCGAGGCGATAGGCGCGCGGCTCATCGCCAAACTCCTTGAAGATGAAGGCGAGCTCGCGCTCATCCGCGCTGTTGAGCAGACGCGCGCCATTCGACGTCGCGTCGGTGCCCATGCGCATGTCGAGCGGCGCGCCTTCCCGAAAGGAGAAGCCGCGCAGCGGATCGTCGAGCTGATGCGAGGAGACGCCGAGATCGAGCACGATGCCATCGAATTGCTCGCCGGCGAGGGATGCGATGCTCCCGACGTCAGCGAAATTTCCAACCAGCGCACGAAAGGTTCCGGCGTCGCGATACGCACGGAGGCGTTCCGACGCCGCGCGGACCGCATCCGGGTCCCGGTCGATTCCAGTGACGCGCGCACCCGCAGCCAGCAGTGTCTCCGCGTGCCCGCCGCCGCCCAGGGTGCCGTCCAGAATGGATGCCAGCCCGGCAAGCAGCCCGGACACCTCGGATGGCAGCACCGGTACGTGGTACGCGCTCGCCCAGTCCGCGCCCTGGTCCGAAGGGGACCGCATACTAGCGCGCCCCGGCGCGTGGAGTCAAGCGCGGCTGAGCGAATGGCATGCATGGAGTCTAGTGTGCGTGGCAAGTGGCCGCCGGATGCACGCGCGCCCGCCGGATGTCCCCGGCGGGCGCGATGCACGCAGAGTGCCCTGCAGCTACTTGCAGTACTTCTTCACTTGCGCGTCAACCGCCGGCGTGTACTGCGGAATCGCGGAGAGCAGTTGCCCCGCGGTCTTGGGATCGATCGAACCACCCTGCTGCAGATTGATCTGCGCGGCGACAAAGGCATCCTGCGCCATCTTGGCGAGGTCGCACTTCTTCGCGCTCTGGTTCTGACGGACCGCCAGATCGCCGATCTTCAGGCTGGAGACGCCGACCAGGAATTTGGCAGCCGGAGACGGGGCCACGCTGTCGGCAAGGCTGAGGACCTGCACCGCGTGCTGGAAGTCCTGAATGGTTCCCGGATGCGCCGTGTCGCTCGCGGCCTTATACGTCTTGTTACCCATCGAGAGCAGGAACTGCCCAACCGTGGAGGAATCCTCGCCGTTGGCGAGTGAACCGCGCAGCGACATCACGGCGCTGTCCAGCTGGTTGAGCTCGATCTGCGCATTGGCCTTTCGCACATACGCGTGCTCCGCCCTCGGGTTCAACTTGATCGCCATGTCCGCCGATTCCAACGCCTTCTGCATCTGGCCCGCGAGGCGCTGCGTCTGGGAATTCAGCGACCAGAGCGTCGCATTGTCCTTGAACTTCGCGACGCCGCGCGCCGTCGTTTCCGCCGCCTTCTGGGGCTGGTTGGCGAGCGCGTAGAGCGCCGCCTGTCGTGCGAAGAACGACGTGTCGGCCGCCGCGGTGTCGCTCCTGATCATCTGCTCGCCCATGTCGGCGGCCTGCTGATAATCCTTGGTGGCCTGCAGGATGAGCCAGGCCAGGTGCATGAGCGACGGATCGCCCGGATTGTCCTGCAGAGCCTGCAGGATGATCGGCTTGGCCCGCGTCGCGCGTCCCGATGCTGCGATCTTCTCGCTCACCGTCTGCACGAGCGTGGCGTTCTTGGGGTCGGCGCGCAGCATGGCGGTCCACGTATCCACGGCCTTGTCGAGCGACGTGGTGTCCTTGGTCTGGTCGAACCGGTCCTTGTAGGCCTGCGCCGCCAGGGCAAGCGCCGGACGATTCTTCGGATCGATCTCGATGGCCTTGGCGGTCACGTTGATGATCGAATCCGCCGGCATCTTGAGCGCCAGATACGCATTCGCCAGACACACGCGGCCAATGGTGGACTGGGGGTAGGCCGCGATCGCCGCGCGCGCGGCCGTCACGCCGTCCTGCGGATGGCCGCCGGCCACCGCCAGTTCGCACTTCCGCTCGTCCGGCAACTGTTTGCGCGCCGCCTGAATTTCCTTCGAGACCTGCTCGGCGAGATCCTTCAGCTTGGGTCCCTGTACGACGGGCAGTGGCTGCACCATGCTGTTGTCGCGCGTAAGCACCATGTTCGTCGCGAGCGAGTAGTTGGCGCCAGACTTCGTCACCGTGCCTTCGAGATACTCGTCGGCCCGCAGCGCGGTCGCGAGCTGCTTGGCGGTGATCGGGTCGAGTGCGCTGTCACAGGTGAAGCCTGACGCCTCGAGGTTCTGACAGACGTACTTGCGGGGTATCACGAACAACTGCTTGATCTGCACGTCATCCGTGACCTTGTTCAGCACCGCCTCCGACGCCTCCGAACCCAGGCCCTTCTCGCTCCCACGAAAGGGCGCGACCATCAAGCGCGGCACACCTTCCGGCGGGGCTACCGTTCGGGTTTGCGCGGAGAGTGCGCCTGGCAGCAGGCAGGCAGTCACGGCCGTCATGCCCCAGGCCAGTACCCTTGCCTCACGAATGAGAGCCATCACGGTTCAAATCCTCCTGATCGTTAAACTGCAATACCCCAGCAGCCCCATCCGAGGTCCCGATTTGCGATGGGCGAAGAGGGACTCGAACCCCCGACATCCTGCGTGTAAGGCAGGCGCTCTAACCAACTGAGCTATTCGCCCCTGCTGCGTGATGCGGACCCGGTGGTACTGCGCGACCGGGACGTTACCGCTTGAGGATCGCGATGGGAATCAGAATGCAGTAGCCGATTACCAGCAGCACGGGTCCGATCGTGATCCCGCCACGCAGCAGATCGGCGTAGCCGGCCACCAGAACAACGGCGGCGATGCCCCACCAGATAAACGGCCGCGTCCGCGGCGAGACTTCAGAAATGGACATAGCTGCATAGTGTAGACCGCGCCGGGCGCATGTGTCAAGCGACGCACGGCTTTCACTGCGTCGATCAGGATGGCGGCGGCTCCGTCTGCCGCGATTCCCGCGGAACGTCCGGCGGGCTGCCGTCGGCGAGCAGCGCCGAGAGCGCGCTGGCGCGTGCTGCGCGCTCGGCCGCGGCG
>JBOHTE010000118.1:0-7598 GCA_050733555.1 Gemmatimonadaceae bacterium
TCACCTTCGACAACGATCATCCGTGCGTGTCGCCGGGAGCGCCGGCAGCGCTCGACGCGCCGCCGGGCATCTACCGGAGCAGGCCGGCCACCGGCCTCTCGCGCGTCGTCTGCTTCTCACCGCGGCACAGCGTCACGCTCGCCGAGCTGCCGCATACGCGCTACGTGGAGCTGCTGCGCGAATTGCAGGAGCAGTATCGCGAACTGGGCGCGCGCCCCGATATGCGACACGTGCTCGTATTTGAGAACAAGGGTGATGTGGTTGGCGTGAGCAATCCGCACCCGCACTGCCAGGTGTACGCGACGAATTTCGTGTTCCGCACGATCGAGCTCGAAGCGGAGGCGTGCGCCGCGCACCACGCCGGTCATGGGCGCACGCTCCTGCAGGACATCATTGCCGCGGAAATGGAGGATGGGCGCCGGCTCCTCGTGCTGCGCGACACGGCGCTGTCGTTCGTGCCGTACTTCGCGCGCTATCCGTACGAGACGTACGTCGCACCGCGCGACGCGCATGCGAGTCTCGCCGAGCTGTCACCGGCGGAGCTGGATGACTTCGCCGCCGCGCTGCGCGAGACACTCATTCGCATGGAGAATCTCTGGCAAATGCCCTTCCCGTACGTGATGGTGCTGCACCAGGCGCCCACCGATGGGGCCCGCTATCCCGGCTTTCACTTCCACGTGGAGATCCATCCCCCGCTGCGCAAGCCGGGGCTGCTCAAGTATCTCGCCGGTCCGGAAATCGGCGGCGGCAATTTCCTCAACGACACGTCGCCCGAAGAGAAGGCCGCTGAGCTGCGCGCCGTAGCGGATGTGCACTACAAACATGTCCGGCGCGATGGCTGACGCCACACCGCTGCTCGATCCCATCCGCGCGATCCACGACCGTATTCGCGACGCCGTGGTGAGCGCCTGCGAGCGACAGTCCACGGACAGCCTGTCCGCGGTCGCTTCGGAAGAGCCGGGCGATACCATCTACGCGGTGGACCGGGTAAGCGAGGGAGTGCTGGTCGATGCGTTCGCGGTGCTCGCGCGCGACGAGCCGCTCTGCCTCGTGGCGGAGGGAATTCCTGGCGGCTCGGTGACGCTCCCGCAGGGCGCGCGCGACGCGGACTGCCGGTGGCGCGTGCTCGTCGATCCGATCGATGGCACGCGCGGGCTGATGTACCAGAAGCGCAGCGCGTGGATTCTCACAGGCGTCGCGCCGAATCGCGGGCCCGCCACCCGGCTCAGTGACATCGTGCTCGCCGTGCAGACGGAGATCCCGCTGCTCAAGCAGCATCTCTGCGATCAACTCTGGGCACGGCGCGGTGGGGGGATGCACGCGGTGCGCACGGATCGCATCGCGGGAACTACGAGTCCGTTGACGCTGCGGGCCTCGCGCGCCCACACGCTGCGACACGGCTTCGCGAGCGTGGTGCGCTTCTTTCCCGGCGCCCGCGATGAGCTGGCGGCGCTGGACGACGCACTGATGTTCGACGTGCTGGGCCCCTTCGACGAGGGGAAGGCGCCGTGCTTCGAGGATCAGTATCTGAGCACGGGTGGACAGCTCTTCGAACTCATGGCGGGGCACGACCGGTTCGTCGCCGACCTTCGACCGCTGGTGCAACGACTGGTCGCATCGCGCGGACTGCCGCGCGGACTGTGCTGCCACCCATACGATCTCTGCACGGCGCTCATTGCGCAGGAGGCCGGCGTGGTGCTCACCGCAGCCGATGGCACGGCGGTGGACGCGCCGTTCGACATCGACGCCGACGTCGCGTGGGTGGGCTATGCGAACGAGGACATCCGTACGGGAGTCGAGGCGAGGTTGCTGGCGATCCTGCGGGCGCGTGGGCTGCTTGCTGCCGGCCCGTTCTGACACGCGACGTTTGCGATGAACCTTCGCACGCTCCCAGAGCTGAGTGGCGTCGAGAAGGCGTGGTTCGCGCCCGCGGTCGAGCGCATTCGCGAACTCGCGACCGACGCCGATGCGACAGTGCACAACTTCTTCAACGCAACCGAGTCGCTCTACGTGGGCCGCGCTCCTGGGCGGCTCGACGTGATGGGCGGCATTGCCGACTACAGCGGCGCGCTGGTGCTGGAGCTGCCGCTGGCGCGCGCGACGTTCGCGGTGGTGCAGCGCCAGCGTGCGGCGCGCTGTGATATCGTGACGCGGCGCGATGATGGATGGCTGCCCTTCAGCATGCCAATGCGGCGACTCATCGGGGCTGATGCGGAGGACGCTGCCGCGCTCGCGGCATGGTTCGCCACCCGCGCTGATCGCTGGGGCGCGTACGTCGCGGGCGTGGTGCATCACTGCGGGCGGAGCACGCTGGACACGCGTGAGCCCACGCCGGGCGGGCGTGGCGAGATGCTCCCCGGCCTGCGCATCATGATTGATTCCAGCGTGCCCAGTGGCGCGGGCGTGAGCTCGTCGGCGGCACTCGAAGTGGCCGCCATGGCGGCGGTGAACGCCGCACTCGGTCGCTCGCAGCCGGCCGTCGAGATCGCACGCGCGTGCCAGTGGGTGGAGCATCACATCGCCGGCGCGCCGTGCGGTCTCATGGATCAGATGACCAGCGCGTGCGGACGCAGCGGCCAGCTCCTCCGGCTGCTCTGCCAGCCTGGCCACATCGAGGGACATGTCGGGATCCCTCGCGACCTGCGCGTCTTCGGCATCGACTCCGGGGTGCGTCATGCCGTGAGTGGCGACGCCTATGGGCGCGTGCGCGCCGCGGCGTTCATGGGCTACCGGATGATCGCCGATCGCGCCGGCCTTGAAGTGCAGCATGATGGCGATCGCACGCGCGTTCATGATCCAGAATGGAACGGCTATCTCGCCAACATTCCGGCCGCCGAGTTCGCGCGATGCTTCGAGCCGCATCTTCCCGAACGCATGGCCGGCGCGGATTTCCTCGATCGCTATGGCGGAATTACCGATACCGTGACGCGCGTGCAGCGTAATACGTGGTATCCCGTGCGTCAGGCGACGGCACACCCGGTGTACGAACACGCGCGCGTGTCGCGCTTCGCGCAGCTACTGAACGGCCCCACAGCCGCCGCAACGGCGGAGCTGGGACGCCTCATGGCCGAATCACACGCGAGCTACAGTGCCTGCGGATTGGGCTGTCCCGAAACCGATCGTCTCGTGGCGCTCGCCGCCGAGATGGGCGCGGGGGATGGACTCTACGGCGCCAGGATCACCGGCGGGGGAAGCGGCGGCACCGTTGCGATACTGGGCGCGGCGGATGCCGAGGGCGGCATACGCGTGCTGGCCGACCGCTACGCCGCTGAAGTCGGACAGCCGCTGAATGTCTTCACGTCGTCCGGGCCCGGAGCGGAGCAGTCAGGCGTGCTCACTCTGTACCCGCACGAGCTCGATCGGCCATCACCATCGCCTCACGGATGACCGCGGCCATCTCGTCGCGATGCTTGTCGAACGTGTCATCCACCACGGAGAGGGTCGCGATCTGACCCTCGTGCAGGGAGAGCGTTTTCGGATTCCAGTCGCCGAATCCAGACTCATGCACGCCGCTGCTGCCGCGACCGGGCGCGGGATGGCTCAGGTGCTGGAAGGAGCGCACGAGTCGTTGCATGTCCGCCCCGACGCCCCACTGCGCGTACACCTGGAAGAGCGGAATGAACTCCAACAGGGCATCGTAGCACATCTCGCCGCACGCGAGCACCTTCGGATGCGCGGCGCGCAGCTCGCTCACCAGTTGGCGCATCCCCGCGTGCATGTCCGCGCGATCGTTATTCACCCAGCCGCCGGCGATGTCCAGGAAATAGGCGTCCACGTCGTAGCGCGAGACCGTGTCCGAGATGCGGTCGCGCAGCCAGTTGCGCCACGACTCCACGCCCAGATTCATGTACGAGAGCCAGCCTTCCTGATGGCGATCGTTGTCCCAGTCCACCCAGGTAATGTCGAAGCGGTCGCCATCGATCTTACTGGTGGCCGCGTCCGCCACCTTCGCGAATGACGGCTGGCGGCGATTGGCGGCGTTGCAGCCGAACATCGGCATGACGCGCACGCCGAGCCGTTTCGCGTCCTGCACCAGCGCGCGAAAGCCGGCATCGCCGCCGAGTCGCGGGTCCGCGCGGTAAGCGGGGTAGTTCCAGTAGTATCGACCGTCCCATGCCGAAATGAAGGCGAGCACGCGATTGCCGGGCATCTGACCCGCCACCCAGCGCAGGATCTCGCGCATGCGCGCATAGTCGTTGAAGATGTAGCCCGTGTAGTGCATCCCGTGCAGCGTCACGACGAGAGCAACATCGCGCATCCACGCCGGCACATCGGGGCGCGTGTTCCAGTCGGGGATGTTGTAGGCCCGGCGCACATGGTCGACGTGCGGCGACGCGGCCGCCTGGAGAGTCGCGGCCGGCCCCACGCGCCAGGTCGGGACGACGAGATGATTCTCCTTGAGCCACCCTTCCGACTCGAAGGCAGCTTCCACGCGGTACGCGTGCTCACCGGGCTGGAAGTAGAGTCGCTTGGTGCGCACGCGATCGTCGCGCGAGGAGAGGCAAAAGCAACTCTGATCGTCGCGCTGGATGACCGCGAACGGCGTGGACATGCTGCCCGACTCCCCGGGCCCGAACAGGTCGCCACCGCTGAATGGGTAGCCGAGCAGCACCTCGTCGTCGTGATGATCCACGAAGCTGCCGCCCGCACTGGAGATCCTGCCGCGCGGCACGCCGCGAATCACCGCCGTCACCGCCTTGACGGGCTGCGACATCTCCACCGTCGTGTCCCATTCGACGCTCGCGCCGTCGCGGCGGAAGCGCGCCGTAAGCGTGCCATCGGCACGTTCCTGCCCGCCCGCCCAGGTGAAGCCGCGACAGGTGAGCGTGACCCCGGCAGCGTCTTCGACGGCGTTCATGCCGCGCGGGTCCATGGCGTAGGCGTTCTCGTACGTGAAGACGAGAAAGGCAAAGCGCAGCGCGCCAATCGCCACGGATGGCTCGGGAAAGTCGAAGCTGAACTTGTCGTACGCGCGCCCGCGCGGCGGAATGAAGACCTCGCTGGTGGACGTGAGCGGGAGAATGGGAAGCGCACGTTCCGGGCTGCCAGGCGTACCGGCTGCGACGCTTCCCTGCGCCGCCGCCGCATCGCGCGGCAACATCGCTCCCGCGCCCGCGGCGCCGAGCACCTTGAGCGCATCGCGACGCGTGAAATGGTCGGTCATTGTACTATACCTCGGCGGGGCGCTCCGGAGTTCATTTCGCTATCGCTGAGCGACAAGCATGTCACCTTGGGGAAAACATGCCACATGCTGACCCGCAACGCGAGCGGCGGCGACCGGAACGCGGAGCCCATTCTTCTGCGACGGAACGTGACATGAATCCGGATCCACACGCTCATCATCACCATCCGCCGGACGCCGACGATCCCCACGCGGGCGCTGCGCACGACAGGCATGCTGGTCACAGCGTGGCGATGTTCCGCGACAAGTTCTGGATCTCGCTTCTGCTCACGATCCCCACGCTCGTCTGGGGTCACATGCTCCAGCGAGCGCTCGGCTACACGGCACCGTCGTTCCCCGGCGAGCGCTGGATCCCCGCGCTCTTCGGCACGGCGGTGTTGGCGTACGGAGGCTGGCCGTTCATGCGGGGCGCGGCGCGCGAGTTACGCGATCGGCTACCAGGAATGATGACACTTATTGCGCTCGCGATCAGCGTCGCGTTCGTCTTCAGTGCCGCGGTGACACTCGGATTTCCCGGCATGCCGCTCTGGGAGGAACTCGCGACGCTCGTGACCATCATGCTGCTGGGTCACTGGATCGAGATGCGCTCGATCTCGCAGGCCCAGGGCGCACTGGGCGAGCTCGCCAAGCTCCTGCCCGACACCGCCTCGCGCGTGCACGGCGACGGCACCGCAGAGCACGTGGAAGTCGTGCCCATTGGTAAGCTGCGCGAAGGCGACGTCGTGCTCATTCGTCCCGGTGCCAGCGTGCCGGCGGATGGCACGGTTCGGTCCGGACAGAGTGCGGTGGACGAAGCACTCATCACCGGCGAGTCCGCGCCAGTCGAAAAGCGCGAGGGCGCACGGGTGATTGCGGGAACGGTGAATGGTGAGGGCTCTCTGCGTGTCGAGGTCACCGGGACGGGCAGCCGGACCGCGCTGGCCGGCATCATGCGACTCGTCGAGCAGGCGCAAACCTCCCGCTCCCGCGCACAGACCCTGGCTGACCGCGCGGCCTTCTGGCTCACCTGCATCGCGATCGGAGCAAGCGCGGTGACGCTCATCGCGTGGCTCGCGGCAGGAGCCACGGCGGCTACCGCCATCGAGCGGCTGGTGACCGTGCTAGTCATAGCCTGCCCGCACGCCCTGGGGCTCGCGGTGCCCCTCGTGCTCGCGATCTCCACGACGCTCGGTGCCCGCTCGGGACTTCTCGTGCGTCACCGGCGTGGATTGGAGGATGCGCGCAAGCTGACCACCGTCGTATTCGACAAGACGGGCACGCTGACGCTGGGCGAACATCGCGTGGTCGCCATGCGCTCCGCAAGCGACCTGTCCGAGGATGATGCGCTGCGGCTCGCGGCTGCTGTAGAGCGCGACGCCGAGCACCCCGTAGCTCGAGCGATCGTGAAGAGCGCAGCGGAGCGTGGACTGGCGACGCCGGCGGCGCGGGAATTCCAGGCGATTCCTGGTCGCGGCGTCAAGGCCAGCATCGACGGGCGGCAGCTCGCGGTAGGCGGTCCCAATTTGCTGACGAGTCTCGGCGTCATGCCCGCTGCGGACTTCGAGCAGTTCGCCGCCGAGGCGGCCGGTCGCGGGCAGGGGGTTGTCTACCTCGTGGAAGGCACCCGCGCCCTGGCGGCATTCGCGGTCGCCGATGCCGTTCGTCCGGAGTCACGGGAGGCGGTGAAGCAACTTCATGATGCCGGCATCGAGGTGGTGATGATGACCGGCGACTCACGCGCCGTGGCCGAGGCCGTGGCGCGCGACATTGGTATCGACACGGTGCTCGCCCAGGTGCTGCCCGAGGACAAGGCCGCCAACGTCGAACGGCTGCAGGGTGAGGGCCGGCACGTCGCGATGGTTGGCGACGGCGTGAACGACACGCCGGCGCTGGTGACGGCTGATGTTGGCGTCGCCATTGGCGCTGGAACCGATGTGGCGGTGGAAGCTGGCGACATCGTGCTGGTGCGGAGCGACCCACGCGATGTGCAGCGAATCATCAACCTGTCACGCGCCAGCTACCGCAAGATGGTTCAGAACCTCTGGTGGGCGGCCGGCTACAACATCGTTGCGATTCCACTGGCGGCCGGCGTGCTGGCGCCCTGGGGCGTGGTGCTCTCACCGGCAGTGGGCGCGGTACTGATGTCGCTCAGCACGATCATTGTCGCGGCGAACGCGCAGTTGCTGCGGCGGGCGAAGTTGCAGGAAATGGGGAATGGGGAATAGGTAATCGGGACTTTGGGGAATCGGCAAACGGGAATAGGGAATCGGGGAGGAAGACCTCCCCACACCACGCCCCGCCACGTTTTTTTCACCGCCGCCTCACCCGGCTTCATCATTCCCTATTCTCCCGATTCCCCATTCCCGATTGCCCATTCCCACGGGAAGGGTGTGTGGGCGAGGTCGATTCCCCATTCCCGATTGCCGATTCCCAAGGG
>JBOHTE010000119.1:0-34650 GCA_050733555.1 Gemmatimonadaceae bacterium
CGCTCCAACGGGCTGGTGCGCTCACCCGGCGGCTACCTCGGCGAAGACGTCGATGTGCTCTACGACTTCATCGCGAGCGGCGACACGGCGATGCGCGCCACGTGCCAGCGCATCTGGGAGCACGGCATTTTCGCGGGCCCCAAGGGACAGGACCGCGCGTCGGGCGACTACAACGACTTCTGGGCCGAGCGCGATCTGCTGCCGTACGTAAAGAACATCAGGGCGGCGGTGCTGCTCGCGCACGGCTTCAACGATTACAACGTGGTGCCCGAGCACAGCGTGCGCATCTACAACGAGATGAAGAAGGACGGTCTGCCCGTGTCCATCTACCTGCATCAGGGTGGCCACGGCGGCAATCCGCCGGCGGAGATGGTGAACCGCTGGGTCACGCACTACCTGTATGGCGTCGCGAACAGTGTGGAGAAGGACGCGCCCGTCTGGATCGTGCAGGATGCCGCATCGCAGAAGCCAGGCGCGGTGGCGCCGGTGGTGACGGCGTCGGCGGCGCAGGGGCCGCGCCCGCGACGGAGACGCATGCCGGCCGGGCCGCCCACGCCATTCGCCTCGTTCCCCGTACCTGGTACGGTGATGGTGGCGCTGCATCCCGTCGCAGGCGGCAATGGTGTTGCGCGCCTGTCGCTCACGCCAGCCGCGAGCGGCGCGGACACGCTCACGGACGACGTCACGCTCAGCGGGAGCGTGGATGCCGGCGCCGACCATTCTCAGAACCGGCTCATCTACGCGACGCCCGTGTTCAGCGATACGGTGCACATCTCGGGTACGCCGCGTGTGACACTGCGCATCGCGTCGAGCAGGCCGGCGGCGAACCTGAGCGTGTGGCTCGTGATGCTCACCTATGACTCGGCCCGCGTGGGGTCGCAGAGTCACGCGGGGCTTATCACGCGCGGCTGGGCCGACATCGAGAACTGGCGCTCACTCACGAAGGGCGGCAACTACGACTCCGAGCTCAAGGGCGAACCGCTCGTGCCGGGCAGGTTCTACGACCTCACGTTCGATCTGGAGCCCGACGACGAATTCGTGCCGCCGGGGAAACGCCTCGCTGTGATGATCATGTCGAGCGACCGAGAGTTCACGCTCTGGCCCAATCCGGGAACGCAGCTCACCGTAGACCTGGCGCATTCGTCGTTCTCGATTCCGATCGTTGGCGGACGAGCGGCGCTCGGCGCGGCGGACATGCGCTAGCCGTGATTGCCGTGCCGCGCTTGCGAATGGCCATGCTCAACTGCTATATGAATCCTCCGCTTTCCTGAAATCCAGCTCTCGCCAGACGGAGCGACACATGCATTTCAAATTCCTGTCCGAGGTTGGCCAGCACTACAGCACCGAGACGACCACACACATCATGCACACGCCCATGTCGAGCCTGCGCGAGACGGCATTGCGCGGCCTTGCCGCCGGGCTGCTGAGGGCCAAAACACGATATGAAAAGAATCTCCACGATAGCGGTCTTCACGGAAAGACCGTCAATCTGAAGATTCAGGCCAGGGCTGCCGCGTTCCTGGGTGCGGCGGGCAACGCGACAACCGTAACGGCCGCGGAGATGGCGGAGTCGGAGGCCGCATACAAGAGCCTCTTGAAGCACTTTCAGAATCAGGGCGGTGTGCTGAACAGGGACGGGACACTCAACTGGGGGGCGTCCGACCAGCTCGTGGTGTACGACGCGACGGCGGCGAGCCAGGACCTGACGAGGGTGCGCATTGAGGGTGGCATCATGTACACGGACGATGCGCATCTCCACAAGTTCGACACGTCACAGCTCAGCACATTTTTCAGCAAGTTGGGGTTCGCGATTTATGTCATGAGCGAAGAAGGCAACCTGCATTCCGCCAATCATGCCATTGGCTACAAGCACCACAGCTCGTTGCTGGCGGCGGCCAATGCGGCTGGCGCCGGTGAAATGAAGGTGGTGGATGGCCGGCTGAAGTGGATTTCCAACAAGAGCGGCCACTACGCGCCGAGTCTCCCGCACTTCATTCAGACGCTGCACCTGTTGCAGAAGAAGGGTGTGGATTTGGCGGCTGTGGCGCTGCAGTTTCATTCCAGTGCCGGGAAAGTCGATTATGCCACGGTAGCCGATTTTCTCGCCACGCTGAAGGGCGAGGACGACTACTACCACGCGAAGATGATTGCCTATATCAACAGCTACCCGTACGGGCAGATTGACATGCTGGTGCAGGGAAATGGGTGGCGGTTCCCCAGCAGCCACGAGTACAACGACCTGAACATGCAAGGCCTCGTCAACACGGCCACGGGTGTCGTCGTGCAACACAAGATGGTTTGTCAGTTCTTCAAGCTCCGGGGACTGGCTTGCAATCCCGTCGTCAACGCCAAACTCTTGCAGAAGGGCGCGGGACGGTAGTCTCGCCGGCGTAACCTGTCAGGTGACGTTCAGTATAACGGAGGCGTGACGGCCAAGGGGCAACGTCGCCACACCCAACGTCATCGCCGAGGTGTCTCGATGCGCATCCGCCGAGCGCTCGTGTTGCTCGCCGTCCTGTCCCCTCTGATCGGCTCAGCGCCCAGGCGCGAGGTGCCGGTCATGCTGCCCAACGCGAACCTCCACCGCGCGGGAACGCTGGAGCATGGCGTCCTCACCGTCACGCTCGAGGCAGCGGAGAGCGAGATTGCGTTCGGCGCGCATGAACGGTCGTTGCGCATCGCGGCGTTCTCGGAGGCCGGCAAGGCGCCGATGCTTCCCGGACCGTTCATTCGGGCGCCGCAGGGAACGGAGATGCATCTCTCGATGCACAACTCGCTGGCGGTGCCGCTCACATTCCTGGTTCCGGCGGCCATCCACGGCGCACCCGATCAACCCGACGCGATGGATTCCATGGTCGTCGCGCCTGGCGCGGTCGGACAATTCAGCATTCACGCGACTGTGCCGGGCAATTACGTATACCGGGCCATCGGCCACGATGACGCAAGCGTTGTGGCCGAGCTGACCGGCGCGCTCGCTGGCGCCATGGTGATCGATACGGCTGGCGCGGCCGCCGAGCCGCGGGACCGCGTACTCGTAATCATGGCGGTGCCGGATTCGCAGTGGGTTGTGAAGGTGGATTCGATGGGCCGCGCAGCGCTGCGGCGTGCTCGCGGCACCGTCCTCCTGGGCGGATTGGGAGGACAGTTCACGTACACCATTAATGGTCGCAGCTGGCCGGGCACGGAGCGCGTTGCCGCGACCGCGGGCGACACGCTGCACTGGCGCGTCATCAACGCGTCGGGGCAGTTGCACGCGATGCATCTGCACGGCTTCTACTATCGCGTCGATGCATTGACCGGCGGGCTGGCGGCTCGCTTTCCGCGGCCCGTGCCGGGCGAGATGGTCGTGACTCAGCTCCTCGCGCCGCTGTCGTCCATGTCCATGACCTGGTCGCCCGACCGGCCCGGAAACTGGTTGTTCCATTGTCACTTTGCCATTCACCTGGTGAGCGACCCCAACCTTGCGGTGCCAGGCGATCGCCATGGGGGCGACATGTCAATGCAGAACATGTCGGGTATGGCGCTGGGCGTCGTCGTCGCTGATCGGCCCGCGGCGCAGCAGCCACCCGTGGCGGCGCACGCGCGTCGGCTGCGACTCATCGCCGAAGCAGGTCCGACCGTAAAAAGTCGCGGCGCGACAGACACGATGCCGTCGATGCACTTCGTGCTCGAGGAGCACGGCCGGCAGATTGCAGGAACGGCGGAGCTGAGCCCCGAACTCGATCTCACGCGCGGCGAACCGGTGGCGATCACGATCGTGAACCACCTCGCCGAGCCCACGAGCGTGCACTGGCATGGCATCGAAGTGGAGGACAGCTACGTGGACGGGGTGCCTGGCTTCAGCGGCTCCGGCACTCGGCTGGCGCCGGAGATCGCGCCCGGAGACTCGTTCGTCGCGCGGTTCACGCCGCCGCGTTCGGGAACGTTCATGTACCACGCGCACGTCGATGAGCTGCGCGAGCAACTCGCGGGACTCGAGGGGGCCCTGGTGGTGCGGGATTCCAGTGCCGCACCACCGCCCAGCGATCACACCTTCTTCCTGAAGGGGCTGGCCGTCGATCCCGCACATCCCCTTGGGATCAACGGGCAGACGAATCCGGATACTGTGGTCCTGCGCGTGGGGGAGCCGGCGCGTCTTCGCGTGCTGAATCTTGCCACCACCGCGCTGGCTCCCGTGTTTTCTCTCACGGCGCGGCCGGACAGTGCGCTCAACCTCGCGCGAGACACGATGGTCGTTCAGTGGCGACCGCTCGCCAATGACGGCTTCGATCTGCCCGTCGCCGCGCGGCGTTCGCACGCGGCGCGAGAGATCGTTGGCCAGGGCGAGACCTACGACTTTGAGTACGTGCCATTGCGTAAGGGGAATCTGAATCTGGAGGTCCGCAGCAGACTGGCCGGGACGCCGCTGATCGTCAGAGTGCCCATTCACGTGAAGTGACCGCGGGTGACGCGGAGCGGCGGCGAGTGTCGCTCGTGCACCTGCGCGCGACGCCGAACGAGTCCACGTGACTCTCGCGGGGCGCGAGGCGTCAGGACCGTACCCGGCCGCGAATCCCTCGCCGCATCGCCCAGCGAAAGTCAACCTGAAACCGGTTCAGCATGGCGCGCACGCTCTCGACGCAATGGACGTTCGGCTACAAGTACATCTTCCCGATCTTCTACCTGTGGCTGGCGGCGAAGCTGGTGGGTGTGTGGCGTCATGCGTCCACCACAGTGGTGAATGCGGCCACGAACCACGCCTCGCCGAATCCGATCTGGCTGCTGTTTCCCCTGGTGCTGATCGGGATGCTCGCGGCTGCCTGGCACACGATGCGATACGTGGCGGTGCGCCTGGACGACGACGGCGGCCTCGTGGTGTCGGGCTACTTCGGCCGGGAGTGGCGTGTGCCCGAGAGTCTCATCACCGACGTCAGGCAGAATCGGTGGCTCAAGCTTCGTCCCATCACGGTGCGGCTGCGATCGGACATCGGCTTTGGCACACGCTTCACCTTCGCCCCGCCATATCGCATGTTCCGCCAATGGTCGTTCTGGAAGGAGGATCCGGAAGTGGACGAGTTGCGTGACATGATGCAGGATAGCTCGGCCGGGTGGCGATCGCGGCTGGTCCCGCAGGGAGGCGTCGAAGACGCGGGTGCTGGACGCACCGGTTGAGGCCGCTGCACGGGGGCTTGGCGAAACGCTCCTGCGGCGCTCACTTTCACACACGGCACGCTTCCGTTGGGGATCCATCGCCACCCTCAGCACGGACTTCACCATGCACGGTCAATTCGTGTGGTACGAGCTCACGACGCCCGACGTCGACGCAGCGCGGAAATTCTATCCACCCATCACCGGATGGGGTACGCAGCAGTTCGACCAGGACTACACCATGTGGACCAGTGGCGGAGCGCCGATCGGGGGCATCTTTCGACTTGGTCCGGAGCTACGCCAACAAGGCATTCCACCAAACTGGATGCCGTACGTCGAATCCCACGACGTGGACGAGACGGCGCGACTGGCCGCGTCGCTCGATGGCACGGTGGTTCACGAACCCGCCGACATCCCTGGAACCGGGCGCTTCGCCGTGCTGCAGGACCCACAAGGGGCGATGTTCGGCGTCTATCGCGCGAACGGCGCGTCGCAGGGATGGGACGGCACGCCGACCCTTGGCCGCATGTCGTGGCACGAGCTCATGACCACGGATTGGAGGAAGGCGTTTGACTTCTACCGCGGGCTCTTCGGCTGGGAGAAGATGCAGGAGATGGACATGGGCGGCGGTAACATGTACGCGAGCTTCGGCAAGGAGAAAATGTTCGGCGGCATGTTCACTGCCACTGCGGACATGGCGGGGATGCATCCGTTCTGGCTCTGCTACGTCCACGTGAAGAACGTGGACGTGGCGGTTGCAGCCGCAACCCGGGGAGGCGGGACGTTGCACCGCGGACCGATGGAAATTCCGGGCGGCGTGATCGCGATCCTTGGCGATCCGCAGGGAGCGGGCTTCGCCGTTCATCATGCATCGCCGGCAGTCGCGGCACCAAAGCCAGCGGCGAAGGCGAAGGCTGCGGCGGTAGCGAAGAAGAAGAAGGCACCGGTGAAGAAGAGGGTGGTGAAGACGAAGGCGCCGGTGAAGAAAAAGGCGGTGGCGAAGAAGGCACCGGTGAAAAAGAGGGTGCCGGCAAAGAAAAAGCCGGCGGCCCGCAGAAAATCAGCGCCGAAGGCGAAAGGCCGATCGAGTGCTGGTGCCCGGAAGAAGGCCGCGCCGAAGTCGAAACGCAGGTCCAGTGCTGGTGCACGGAAGAAGTCCGGGCCGCGAACGAAGGCGGCGGCGAAGAAAGCAGGCCGGAAACGAGCGGCGAAGTCGGGACGTCGTCGCGGATGACCAACCAGTCCGCGACGGCTACAGGCGCCCCTCGAGGTAGAAATCCACGTGCACACCGTGGCCCGGATGAATGCCTCGGGCCACGTCGAAGTGCAGCAGCCCATCCAGGAATGACGCGCCCACACCGGCTCCACTCATTACCTGCCGCCCTGGGTTGAGCCAACGCGCGCGCGCGCCGGCCCAGCCGAGGTCCACGAACACCGTGGGGCGAACGACGGGAAGTCCGTACCCCACGTCCGCGTGCGCCAGCCAGTATGAGTCGCCTGACTGCGTGCCCGCGCTCTGGCCCCGCACGGTGCGCACGCCGCCAAGGTACCAGAGCCGCTGCGCGGGAACAGTGCCCACGCTGCTCCCCGCGCCCGCGGTGAGCGCGGCGTTGAGATGCGTTCCGAACCCGCGCGCAAGTATCGCGTCGAGCGCGCCGCGCGCGTAGTCGAACGTTCCCGTGGCGCCCTCGGCGCGCGAGTCGAAGGCGAAGCGCCACCCCTGCGGGTCCACGCCGTATGCATCACGCACGGTGAGCGACACGCCGTATGCGTTCGCCGGTGCAGCCTGCAGGTTGGGTCTGAACCTGTCGTCGTGCAGCACGTTGGGAATGGAGAAGTTCGTCTCCACCGGGGCATTCGACTGACGCTCGGCGAACACGCGCCACGAGAGCGCAAAGTCGGCTGCGCTCGCGGAGCCGCCGCTCAGCTCCGCACCCCAGCTCCGATAGTAGAATCCCTCATCGTTCCCGAACACCAGGGCATCGAGCGAGCTGCCCAGGCTGAACGGGTCGCCCCAATCGTTCGCCGAATCGAGTCGGCGGTACACGCCCGCGGTAATCGTGCGACGTCCATTGCCGCGGCTCAGATGCAACTCGGCGTCGGGCTGCCAATCCGCGACTCCAAGGCGAAGCGTCGCTGTGCCCGAGTAGCCGCCGCCGAACTGTTCGTCGACTCGCGCACCGGCGGAGAATCCTTCTACGCGATTGTAGCGCACGAGGCCGTCCTGCAGCCCGTAGTGAAAGGTGAGCGGTGCAGGGTGCCAGTCGGGCTGGAGGGAGAGCGACAGCGACTTGACGAGCTCATCTCGGCCCGGGACGTCGAATACCTGCTCACCGGATGAGAAAATCGACGGTGGCAGCTCGGGCGAGTGGGCGAGCGCCACGGTGTCGCACGGGATGTGAATCACGATCGGGAGCGTGCGATCGTAGCGCATGCGGCGCTCGACGATCGTGTCGCCGCGCGCGCACGAGAGTCCACGGAAGCCATGTTCGTATCGCGTGGTGTCGCTCGTGCTGTCGCTCGTGCTGTCGCGGTCGCGGTGGCGTCCGTCGCGCCGGGACGCGACGCGCACTGAGTCGGCGTTTCGCATGCTGTCGAGCGCCAGTGACGGGATGGGGGGCGTGGAATCCGTGCCGTCAACGCTCGCGAAGCGGAAAGTCTCGAGCATCTCGAATGACACGTGCGTGAAACCCATGCGCGCGCGCCCTTCGACGGTTTGCGAACGCGGCAGCCACCAGCGCTGGTCGTACAGACCATACTCCACCGTGAACGCGCCGATGGTGGCGTTCATGGGGAAGATCATCGGGCGCACGAGTCGCGGCACGTCGTCGAACGAGGTGGAGTCCTCCGCCTCCGCGGTTTTCATGATGTCCCACACCGCGGCGGGCCGATAGACGGCACGGACCAGGTGCGCGGATGCCGCATCGAACCAGAGTGAACCCACGATGAGATCCGATCGCGGTGCGCGCGCGACCACGATCACCTCGCGCAGGCGGATGCGCTGCCCCGTGGGGAGCGCAAACGTCACCGAATCGCCCGAGCGGTACTGGTAGTACGCCTCGGCCCCGCTGTCGAGCGGATGAATGAATACTCCTTCGCTGGTGCGCGTGACGCGCTCCGTGCCGGCGAGCGGCATGAGTCCTTCGCGGCCAGGGAAGTAGGGGATTGGCGGATCGTCGAGCATGTCCTGCAGCACGCGCGCGCCAGGGAAGAACATCGGCATGGCCGTTCGCGCACCGACAATATCCACGCGCGCGCCGTTGCCGGCGCGCCAGCGTACGCGGGCAGCGGTCTCGCTGCGGAGCGCGGTGCGCAGCCGGCCGGTGCCGCGGAAGCTGAGTCCCACGGTGAGGCGCTCCTTCGAGATCGCGTCGTAGCTCACGAGTGACGAGTCCTGAGCGAGCCGGGCGACACGCGCGCGCGTGATGAGGTCGCGCGCGGCGGCGTCCCGAAAGGCGGATGCGAGCAGCGCGGGCGTGAGCGGAATGCGCTCATGGACAATTGGCTTATCGCCGGACGATGTGCTGTCGCCAGGCGCGCCGGTATCGCGTGGCGCGGCAGTCTGCGGCGCAGCCCGGGCCGGCGCGGACTGGGGCGGCGCGGGAGCGGGTGTGCCCTGAAGGGCGAACAGCAACGTGAGGGAGAGCAGCATCTCGTCGGGTAGCCGGCAATGCGGACGTGAGACTCTACGAGTCGGGTACGGCGGCGGTTTCGGGGGAAATGGTCCCGAGCGACTCCTCCGCCGACCGTCGTACGACAGCGCTGAAGTCACGCGCTCACGATGGTCAAAGCAAACGCCTGAGAATCGCGGACGTTCCCGCTGAATTGACGTCGGCGCCGAAAACAGCCTGTGCATCCGGACACACGTCAGATGCGCGGGGAATTTTCGCGCGCCTGTCGATTTTGCGCCCTCTCGTTCGACTATAGACACGGAGCAGAAACACGGACTTGATCGAAGTCGGGAACGAATCGAAACCGCGCGTCGTTTGGCCCATCACCACACACGGAAGGGCAGGACGAGAATGCAGAACACAACCGCACCGCACACCTCACGATCGCGACGTGGATGGATCGTCGCTGGATCGGCCGTGGTCATACTGGCCACACTTGCCGCGGGCCGCGTGGTTACGGCTCGCGGAGACCCGGCACCGGCGGCGCCGCCGCTGCCCCAGGTCACCGTGGCCGCAGCCATTGGCCGGGAGGTGACAGATTGGGATGAATTCACGGGCCACCTCGAGTCCGTGGACATGGTGGATGTCCGGCCGCGCGTGTCCGGCTATGTCGAGCGCGTGGCGTTCAAGGAAGGCGCCGAAGTCCACAAGGGCGATGTGCTCTTCGTGATCGACCCGCGGCCGTACGAAGCGGACGTGGAGCGCGCGCAAGCGAGCCTCGCACAGGCGCAGACGCGGCTCGAGCTGGCACGCACGGAGGTCACGCGTGCCCAGCGCCTGGTGGCGGCACAGGCGATTTCCCGCCAGGAGTTCGACGAGCGCACGAGTGCGAGCGCGGAAGGGGGCGCGAGTGTGCAGGAGGCCAGGGCAGCGCTGCGCACGGCGCGGCTCAATCTGGAGTGGACCACGGTGCGTGCGCCCATCACCGGTCGCGTCGGACGTGCCCAGGTGACGCCCGGCAACCTCGTGCAGGCAGGGGTCTCCAATGCGCCGGCGCTCACCACCGTGGTCTCGCTCGATCCGATCTACGTCTACTTCGACGGCGATGAGCAGACGTACCTCAAGGACCTGGGTCTCGCGCCGACGGCCGGCGCGCGCAACACCGCACACGCCGCCCCGCGCACCGTGTACATGGGGCTGGCCGACGAACAGGGATATCCGCACAAGGGGCACATCGATTTCGTGGACAACCGGCTCGACCCCGTGGCCGGGACGATCCGCGCGCGCGCGGTGTTCGCCAACCCCGATCACCGGCTGACGCCCGGGCTGTTCGCCCGCATCAAGCTGGTGGGCAGCCATACGTATGCGGCGACGCTTATCCGCGATGACGCGGTGGGCACGGATCAGGACAGAAAATTCGTCTTCGTGCTCAAGCCGGACAACACCGTGGACTATCGCGCCATCACGCTCGGTCCGCTGAGCGACGGACTCCGCGTCGTCAAACAGGGGCTCGCCCCCGGCGAACGCGTCGTCGTCAACGGCCTGCAGCGCGTGCGCGCGGGCGTGAAGGTGAACGCCGCACTCGCGCCGATGGTCCCGGACACACTGGATCACGCCGTCGTGTCCGCACACTGAGCGGTCGCGCCTTCGAATACCTGATGCAATACGGAGTGTAGGCCATGCGCTTCTCGCGCTTCTTCATCGATCGCCCGATCTTCGCCGCCGTGCTGTCGATCATCGTGCTGACGGCTGGTCTCCTGGCGATCGTCAATCTGCCGGTGAGCGAATACCCGGAAGTGGTGCCACCCACCATCGCGGTGCGCGCCGTCTATCCCGGCGCCAACCCCACGGTGCTCGCCCAGACCGTCGGCACGCCGCTGGAAGAAAGCATCAATGGCGTGGACAACATGTTGTACATGTCCTCGCAGGCGACGGCCGACGGTGTGCTCAATCTCACCGTGACGTTCAAGATCGGAACCGACGTCGACCTGGCGCAGGTGCAGGTGCAGAACCGCGTCAATCAGGCGTTGCCGCGGCTGCCCGAGGAAGTACGCCAGCTCGGCGTCACCACGCAGAAGCAATCGCCCGACCTCACCATGGTCGTGCACCTGCTGTCTCCCAACGGCCGCTACGATCCGGTGTACCTGCGCAACTACGCGGTGCTGCAGGTGAAGGACCAGTTGCAGCGCATTCCCGGTGTGGGACAGGTAGTCGTGTTCGGCTCCGGCGACTATGCCATGCGCGTCTGGCTCGACCCCCAGAAGGTGGCGGCACGTGATCTGTCGGCGAGCGACGTGGTGAACGCCATCCGGGAACAGAATCTCCAGGTGGCGGCCGGCGTCGTCGGCGCGCCGCCCATGCCGAACCCGGTGGCGTACGAGCTCACCGTGAATGCCCGCGGCCGCCTCGTCAACGAGAAGGAATTCGGCGACATCATCGTGAAGACCGGCGACGACGGTGCGATCACGCGGCTCCGCGACGTCGCGCGCATCCAGCTCGCGGCGGGCGACTACGGCATGCAGTCGCTGCTCGACAACAAGCCGGCGGTGGCCCTCGCGATCTTCCAGGCGCCGGGTTCCAATGCCCTCGCGCTGTCGCACGATGTGCGCGCCAAGATGGCCGACCTCAAGCAGGCATTCCCGCAAGGCGTGAACTACTCGATCGTGTACGACCCCACGGTATTCGTGCGGGATTCCATCCACGAGGTGATCAAGACGCTCCTCGAGGCCACGCTGCTCGTGGTCATCGTGGTCGTGGTGTTCCTCCAGACGTGGCGCGCGTCGGTGATTCCGCTGGCGTCCGTGCCGATTTCCATTGTCGGCACGTTCGCGATCATGCTGGCCGCCGGCTTCTCGATCAATACGCTGTCGCTCTTCGGACTGGTGCTGGCCATCGGCATTGTCGTCGACGATGCGATCGTCGTCGTGGAGAACGTGGAACGACACATCGAACTGGGCCTGTCGCCACGCGAGGCCAGCCACAAGGCGATGGAAGAAGTGAGCGGACCGATCATCGCCATCGCGCTCGTGCTCTGCGCGGTGTTCGTGCCGGTGGCGTTCATCAGCGGGCTCACCGGTCAGTTCTACAAGCAGTTCGCGCTCACGATCGCATTCTCCACGCTCATCTCGGCGTTCAACTCGCTCACGCTGTCGCCGGCGCTGTCGGCCCTTCTGCTCAAGCCGCACGGCGCGCCACCCGATCGCCTCACGCGCGTGCTCGAGCGCCTCTTCGGCTGGGTGTTCCATCCGTTCAACCGCGCATTCGCGAGCGGGTCGCGCCGCTACGCGAACTCGGTGACGCGGCTCATCGGCCGGAGCGCACTCCCGCTCGTGGTGTACGTCGGCCTCATCGCGATCACGCTCATCGGATTCAAGCGGGTGCCGCCGGGCTTCGTGCCCACGCAGGACAAGCAGTACGTCGTGGCCTATGCGCAGTTGCCCGATGCCGCGTCGATCGATCGTACGCAAGCGGTGGTCAAGCGACTCTCGGACATCGCGAGCAAGCAGCCGGGCGTGCAGTCCACGGTCGCCTTCCCGGGCCTCTCGATCAACGGCTTCGTCAACAAGCCGAACGCCGGCACGGTGTTCATCGGACTCAAGCCATTCGACGAACGGACGGGCAAGGATCAGAGCGGCGCGGCGATCGTCCAGGCGCTCAATCAGAAATTCGGTGCGATTCAGGATGCCTTCATCGCGGTGTTCCCGCCGCCGGCAGTGAACGGACTCGGCGCGGTGGGCGGATTCAAGCTCGAGCTCGAGGACCGTGGCGGACTGGGACAGCAGGCGCTCTACAACGCCGCCGAGGCGCTCTCGGCACGCGCGAATCAGACCGGGCAGTTCTCGGGCGTCTACACGAGCTATCAGATCAACGTACCGCAGCTCTTCGCCGATGTGAATCGCGACCGGGTGAAGCAGCAGGGCGTGGAGCTCAGTGATCTGTTCCAGACGCTGCAGATCTACCTGGGCTCCGTGTACGTGAACGACTTCAACCGGTTCGGCCGCACCTATCAGGTGATGGCGCAGGCCGACGCGCCCTACCGCGCGACGGCGGAAGACATCGGGCAGCTCAAGGTGCGGAACGCGCACGGCGAGATGGTGCCACTGGGCTCGCTGCTCAGCGTGAAGCAGTCGTACGGCCCCGACCAGGTGATGCACTACAACGCGTACCCGTCAGCCGACATCAACGGCGGACCGGCACCCGGCGTGAGCTCGGGCCAGGCGGTCGCGACGATGGAGCACCTGGCTTCGGAGTCGCTGCCCAACGGCATCGGCTACGAGTGGACGGAGCTCACCTACCAGCAGATCCTGGCGGGCAACACGGCCCTCCTTGTCTTCCCGCTCTGCGTGCTGCTCGCCTTCCTGGTGCTGGCCGCGCAATACGAGAGCTGGTCGCTGCCGCTCGTGGTCATCCTCATCGTGCCGATGTGCCTCTTCTCGGCCATCATGGGCGTGTGGCTGAGCCATGGCGACAACAACGTGTTCACGCAGATCGGGCTGCTCGTGCTGGTCGGCCTTGCCTGCAAGAACGCGATCCTGATCGTCGAGTTCGCGCGTGATCTGGAAAAGCAGGGACATGATCCGGTGCACGCGGCGCTCGAAGCATGCCGCATCCGGCTGCGGCCGATTCTCATGACGTCGTTCGCGTTCATCATGGGCGTGGTACCGCTCGTGTTGGCGGCGGGCGCCGGCGCCGAGATGCGCCACGCCATGGGTGTGGCGGTGTTCTCCGGCATGCTCGGCGTGACGTTCTTCGGACTGCTTCTCACTCCTGTGTTCTACGTCGTCGTTCGCGGGCTCGTTCGTCGCCGCGCCGCAGCGCCGGGCGGGCGCCCGGCTGTCAACACGCTGGCGCCGCACACCGGATCGTTCGCCGTGCCGACGGATGGAGGCGCCAATGCATAACGTGTCCCGGGTGCTCGCCGCCGGCGCGCTGTTCGCCATGGCCGCGTGCGTGAGTTCGCCGAAATATCAGCCGCCCACGGTCGTCGTGGCTCCGGCCTTCCAGGCTCTGAACGACTCGGAGTCCAGCGCGCTCGTGATAGCTGGGAACTCCGGGAGGCCGACGACGCCAGTGGCGGGCGGATCATCGGGCGCGAGCATTCCGGTACTCGCGGATACGATCATGCCGGCGCCCCGCGGCGCGGACAGCGCCGGTGCCACGATGTCGGTTCGCGGATCGGTGAGCGCCGATCCGCCCGACACGACCTTCTGGATCGGGCTGGGCGACAGCACGCTGGTCGCGCTCGTGAGCGAAGCGGTGCGCGCCAATCCCGATGTGCACGCCGCCCAGTCGCGCCTGCTCGCGGCGCGTTCATCGCGACGGCTGTCGGCGTTGGATCTGGCGCCGACGATCACGGCCAATGCGAGCCTCGCGCGACAGCAACTGTCGGCCGCGCAGTTCCCGGGCACCACGGGCGCGCTGCCGCGGCAGGACTTGTGGGACGCCGGGTTCGATGCGTCGTGGGAGCTGGATATATTCGGTCGCGTCAGTCACACCGTACGCGCCGGTCGCGCGCTCGAGGAGTCGGCGGCGGATGCCGTGCACGATGCCCAACTGAGTCTGGCCGCCGAGGTTGCGCGAACGTACTTCGAGCTGCGCGGCGCGCAGAGTGAGCTCGCCGTCGCCAACCGCAACGCCGCCAATCAGCGGCGCACGATGCAGCTCACCGAGCGGCGGCTCTCGGCTGGAAGCGGTACGGCCTTCGACGTGGAGCGCGCGCGGGCGGAACTCAACCTCACGCTCGCCGCCACACCGGCTATCGAGTCGCGCATCGCGGCGAGTCGGTATCGGATCGCGGTGCTGTTGGGTCGTTCGCCGGAGGACCTGCCGCCGGCACTCCTCACCGCGGGCGATCTGCCGTCGCTGCCTGACACCGTGCGCGTGGGCTCGCCGGCTGACCTGGTGCGCCGGCGGCCGGACGTGCTGAGCGCCGAGCGGCAACTGGCGGCGCAAACCATGCTCATCGGGGCAGCGCGGGCCGAGTACCTGCCGCGCATCAGTCTTGCAGGGAGCGTCGGGTATACTTCGCCGACTTTCGACGCGCTCGGCAATACCGGCACTCCGCGGTACTTCGTGGGCCCGGTGGTCTCGTGGCCGTTTCTGAATCTTGGCCGTGTGAAGGAGAACTCCGCCATTGCGCGCGCGCACGCCGACGAGGCACGGGCCCGGTACACAGCGGCCGTGCTGAACGCGATCAGCGAGACCGAGACCGCCATCGTCACGTATGACCGCTCCCGGGCGCGACTCGGCAGTTTGCGTGAGGCGGTACGCGCCAGCACGCGCGCGCTGCAGCTCGCCCAGCTTCGCTATCAGACCGGCGAGACGGACTTTCTGCAGGTGCTGGACGCGCAGCGCACGTTGCTGAGTGCGGAGAGCGAGCTGGCAACTGGGCGCACCGCGGCGGCGACGGCGCTCGTGGCGGTGTACAAGGCGGTGGGCGGATCCTGGCCGAGCCGGTGAGCGTGGTCGATCGCAGTCCTGCGTTTGAACACCTTGCGGCGGAAGTTCTTCCAGGTTCTGTTCCTGCACGCACGAGTGAATCCCGGCTCCCCGGTCCCGGTACACTCGCGCGGATCCGCCGCTGCGCACACACGCCGGCCACGTTCGCCATTCTCACGACGCTCCGCACCCGCGCATGCCATTGCTTGAGTCGCCGCAAGATCGCGCGAGCCTTCTCATTCTCGTTCTGGGTGCCGCAGTCTGCGTAACGCTCCTGCCATTCGTCAGTGGCCTGATGGGCGCCGCAGTGCTGTACGTGATCTTCTTGCATCCGTATCAGCGTCTCGCACGGAGCGTGGGGGCGGGGTTCGGTGCGGCGATCTCCCTTATCGCTGCCATACTGCTCATCGCACTCCCCGTTGCCTGGCTGATTGCATTGCTGATCACGGAGGCGCCCGACGCCGTGATCAGCCTGCAACACAGTTCCGTCTTCGCGCGAATTGGTGAGTTGCGCATCGGCGACCTCCAGGTCGGAACGGAGATCGCAAGTGCGAGCAGCACGATCATCTCGTGGGTGTCGACGAGATTGTTCGCCTTTATTGGCGGCGCCACGTCGGCGGTGCTCAACCTCGTCATCGCGTTCTTCGGGTTCTACTATCTCCTCCGAAGCGGCAGCGGCCTGTGGGCGAGGTTCCAGAATTACATCCCATTTTCCCCGCATACCAACAACGCGTTGCGTGACGGCTTTTTCAGCGTGACGGAAGCCATGCTGCTCGGCACCGTACTGGTGGCCATCGTGCAGGGCGTGATCATTGGCGCGGCCTTTGCGCTCACCGGACTTCCCAACCCGCTGTTCTGGGGAACGGTCACGGCATTCGCGTCGATATTGCCGGTGTTCGGCAGTGGGCTCGTCTGGCTGCCTGCCATGATCGTCCTGCTGGCGCGGCATGAGTATGGCGCGATGGTCGTCATGCTGGCTTTGGGCGGTGGATTGGCGAGCAACATCGACAATTTCATCCGCCCGCTCGTGTACAGACGGGTGTCGAACATTCACCCGATGATCACCATCGTCGGCGCGTTCGCCGGCGTCAGATACTTCGGGCTGCTCGGCCTGCTGCTCGGCCCCCTCGCCATCGCCTATCTGTTCGAGCTGGTCCGGTTCTATCGCGAGGACTACGGCCCTGGTGGCACCGCGGACATATCGTCTCCGCCCGTGCAGGCGTGACGTCGGGTCGCCTCGCGCGGAAACGAGGCGTGGCACCAGGCGATGTACTGCTCCGCCTCATTCCCGGCGCGTCGTGCCGGAACCGAGCCTCACCGCCTCTGTTCCGAGCGGCGGCAACGTCATCTGCCTGAAGCGAGCGCCCCAGCGAAGTGTCACCGATCGCACTGCGTTGGTCGGGTTGAAGAGTCGAAGCTTCAGTCCATCCGGGAGCGGTGTCACCGACGCAACGATGACGTCAGGGTCGCTGATGGAAATTCGCTCGGCCGGAGCACCGCCTGTCGCTCGCGCCACGATGAGCGGCTGGCTCTCGCCAATGCCGAATCGTTCCGCTGCGCCGGCGTTCCACGCGCCATGGGGCCGCACGGCATACCGGAAGGTGACCGGCCCCGACTGGTCCGCCTTGAAGTTGGTGTGCCAGTAGTTGTTCATCACGTAGGAGAAGAGGAGCTGCGTCGGCGGCAGCGCGCGCAGCCAGGACGTCGTGCCGTCATCGTGGTGCCAGTCCTCCGCCGTCATTCCGCCCCGTTCGACGAGCGGCGCGTCGAGCGTGGCCCACGTGACACCGATGCTGTCGTTGGACACGTCGGCCCAGCGATCCGCCGTGAGTACGTTGCGATTGGCGCCCGGAAGTTGATCGGAGTCCGGGCGCACGATGGCCCAGGGCACGTCGAGCCGCACCTGGCCACTCGGCACCATGAAGGGGAAGCCGATGTGCACCGCTTCCTTCGTGCGGACGGCGCTCTTGTCGATCGTCGCGGCGATCGCGATCACGTCGGATGTACTGGTAATGCGATAGGTCCGCGTGAGCGACCGGGCGCCCGGGGCGCTGGACGTCACCCTGAGCGATGCGACCAGCGGACCCGAGTCGAGCACGGTGATCGTGACGCCGCGCACGCCCACTGCGGCAGTGGATGATCGCCCCGGCACGTACCAGTAGTCGCCCCAGCCGCCGCGTGCGTGGTCCACGAGCTCGTGCCCCCGCCACCGCACGCTCGCGAGTGCGCCGGTCACCGTGTCCACCGTTGCCGTGATCTCGCCGTTCCAGATTGAATCTCCCGCGGCATGGGTCGAGTCGACCGGTGCGGTTGCGCGCGCACCAGCCGCCGCCAGATAGCGCCTGGCGCCGAGCGGAGGGACGGAGTCCGCCAGGAATGCGAGAGTGCCATCGTGCAGGCGCTGAGTGGGCACGGCGCTGCCGCCGGAGGTGGAGAGCGCGCTGCCGGCGGGAACGATCGAATCGGGGATGGTGACCACTCCGGAGCGGGCCCACGAACTGGTGTTGAAGACGTCGAGCGCATTGGCGGCAGAGCGGCGTACCGGCGGGCCCAGCGCCGCGTGGAGCAGTGCGCGCGACGCGCTGTCGGCCGATTCGGCAAAGCCGCGCTTCACCGCCCATTGCGCCAGGACGAAGGGATCGTCCGGCGCGCTGATGCTGCGGTCCGCGCCCCAGGTGTGCTCCGAATAGAGCAATACGTCGCGCCACGACTGCCAGTACGCTTTCGGGTCGCAGGCGACGCGACGCAGCATCGCGCAGAGCGTGCCGGCCTGCGTAAGACGCTCGGCGGCGTTGCGGCTGAGCGCCGTCTCGCGCGCGGTGGACTGCGCGCCGTCTTCCCAGTACCCGGTGAGGTCACCGCGTACGCGACGAAGCTGTCGCGAATAGCGATGCTCGAAGTCGGCGAACATCTCAGGTAGCGTGCCGATCACCACTCTGGGTGAGGCGTAGGTGCTGTTCCAGCGACGGACCGCATCGGGAAGGAGCGAGTCCACCGAACCGTTGTCGCCCGTGGTATAGCGCACCTGCACTATGCCCCATGGATATCGTGCGACGGCGAGCGAGTCCATGTAGTCAATGAGGCCGCCCTGGTCGGCGAGCCCGGGCCAGCCGCGTCTCCGCCCATGGAACCAGGAGTAGCCGCGACCCGCCAGCATCACGAGAACAGAGTCGCGTCCGGATGGTGACATCCAGTAGAACGCGCTGTCGCCCCAGGTCTGGAGCAGCCGTCCGATCCGGTCTCCGCCATCGGGCGAGCCCGGCGAGTAGTTCGGCCCACTCGACAGGTAGCGAATCCCATTCTGCGCCAGCATCGGCACGACGCCCCAGGTGAATCCCGGCACATCGGATGTGATGGCCGTGTTGATGGGAATTCCATAGTGGCGCCGCAGCTCGGTGGCGTAGTGCACCGACCACTCCAGCTCCTCGGGGCGGGAGAGCCCGGTCATCAGGTTGGCGTAGAACGCGTTGAGGGATAGGTCGCCATTCCGCGCGGCGGTGAGCAGCGTGTCGCGCGTGGGGGCGCTGGATTTGTCGAGCAAACCTTCCAGCGGCCAGAGTCCCTCGACGGTCCAGTGGAAGCGCGCGTCCTTCGGATACGAAGCGGTCTTCCGCGCCAGCGCGATCCCTTCGCGATACGTGTCCTGGTGACGGCGCTCGGCCTCCGCTTGCAGCACGTTGTATCCGATGTCGAGATGCGCGTGGGGAATCAGGTAGATGGTGCGCGGAATCACCGGCGCGAGAGGGAGTGTATCCCAGTGCACCGTGCTGCGGCCGGCCGAGAGCGTAACAGCGACGTGCGTCGGCCGCGTGACCTGCGGCACCGGAACCTCGAGTACGTTCCAACCTTCGGCGATGGCGGCCGTGAGTCGGGGCACATCATTCACCGAAATGGTGACGGCATTGGTTGCCGCGAGACTCCAGATCCCCACACGGAGCGACTGCTCCGCTCCGTGCAGGCCGCGCAACAGCGCCTGCTCGCCGGACAATCGCGCCACCGGCGCAACGGGCCGGGTGAAGGTCATGTACCATGCCTGGCTGGCCGCGCTCTCGCCAGTCACGCGAAGCGTCGCGGGTGCGCCGCGTTCGAGGTCGGCGAGCGGGACCCGCATCGTCATGAGTCCGTTCACGTCGCCGGCCCAATCCGCCAGCAGTGTGTGAAAGGTGAGCGTCGAGCCATCGCGGCCGGTGATCTCCCAGTCCGTCGGGTTTGCGGAGAGTGGTGACGGGATGACGAACCAGGGACGCCCGTTGAGCGCGAGCGTGAAGCGATGCTGCGTCGTGCCCGAGTCCACGACGTCCATCGACGCCATCCAGCGGAAGGTGACGAGTGGCCCCGCGGCAGAATCGGGAACGGGAGCCGTGCGCCATTCGATGTATCGGCTGCTATCGGCGGAGCGAACGAGGAGCGACGTGGTGATGAGCGGGCTGGCCGTGTGATAGCTGAAACGTTCGCCGGCGAGGGTGGAGTCGTAGCCCTCGACGTAGGGAGCCGGGAGGACGGGCCAGGGTTTCGTTTGCGGCTGCTGCGCGGGGAGCGGGTGCGCGGCGAGCGCGGCCACCAGGAGAATCGTCGCGGTCAATTCTGCCCTGGGCACGTCAGGCAATGGGTTCCTCGCAGGCGGTGAAAGCGGCGTTGACGAACAGAAACGCGTCGCAATGTTATATACGCTCGCGGCAGGTCGCGTCGCTAGCAGATCGCGGCGGTCACTCGATAGGTTCAACCGGTTGTGCGACCTGACGGGAAGGCAGCTGGACTTTGATCGTGGAACGGCACATCCACTCACGGAGCAATCGATGATCTCCGATACTGACGTCAAGCTGGCGATCTACCGGATGACCGCCACCTCGGGCCGCGTTCCCACCGCCCAGAGAGTGGCCGACGCGCTCGGCACCGGGAAGCGTGATGTGCTGGAGGCCTTCGGCCGGCTGGCAGCTCAGCGCCTTTTGGCGCTCGAACCAGACGGACAATCCATTCGCATGGCGCCACCCTTCTCGGCTGTCCCGACGGAGCATCGCGTTCTGGCCGGCGGAGTCGAGTATCATGCCAACTGCGCATGGGATGCGCTGGGCATTCCCGCCGCGCTGCACCTGAGAGCCGAGGTCATCTCGCGCTGCGAACAGTCGGGCACGCCGCTGCACCTCACCGTAACGGAGACGGGTCCGGCGCCGACGTCCTGGCTCTTTCACTGCCAGGTGCCCGCGGCGCTCTGGTGGCAGGACATCGTCTTCACGTGACAGAACATGCTCTTCTTCCGGTCGGAAGAACTCATCGATGCGTGGTGTCAGACTCGAGCTCTGCCCCGCCGCCCATCCGTGCAGATGGATCAGCTCTGGCGCCTCGCGGTGACCTGGTATGGCACGCGGCTCACGGCCGATTCCAAGCGCCCGGGCGCCGGCGACATGCGCGGCATCTTCGAGGGCCTCGGGCTTCACGGCGACTTCTGGGATCCACGAGCGGATCCGTTCGCGCCCGGCGCAACGTGAGTTGTTGCGCAGTGGCGCTCCGTCAGCGCAGGCGCGGATCGAACACGAAGGGCCTCTCCTCGATGATGCGCACGCGCGCGGCATCCGCGTGGCGTGGGTTCACAATAACGTTCGTCTCAGAAGGAATCGGGGCCGAGGGCACACGAAGCAGAGCCGTCAGGCCGCGATCGAGCCAATCGTCTCCGAGCGCTCGACATTCCGCGTTGTCCGTCCACTGCGCCCATGTGCTGGGGAGCACGTCGACGTCGACAGTCTGGCTGCGAATGTCATCCGGCACGTCGATGGTGAGGGCCAGGAGGTCGTTCGGCGCGTCGGCCGGATCGATGTGCACCAGGTACTCGATCGCCGCGAGTGACAGCGTCGTAGACGTGCAGATGGCTGCTTTCCCGACGCTGTTCCATCGACCGCCACACAATCGCGCCCCCTCGCCGTCCAGCGCCCGAAAGGCGCGACGACAGATCCGGAACAGGTGCACAGGTCACTAACTGTAGACGCCGTGCTCGATGCGACCGAGTACACGTTCGACAGCCAGAGTACCCGCGTCGCTGTCGAGCAGACTGAAGGGGCGCTCTCCTCCCAGCGCCCGGTTGGGGATGGACAACCAACGATGCGCCTTGTCGGCATCGCCCAATGCCTCTTCGGCCCGCACCACCAGTCTCGCCATTCGAGCCAGGCGATCAGATTCATCCGCCGAGAGTGGCGCGCGCTCGGTTCGCTTCCGCTGGAGTGTGCGGGCGCTGCCGATCACGCGATAGACGTCGGCCTGCGACCCCAGCCATCCAAGCACCTCCGCCAGGAAGAAGTCCAGTGCGCGTGAGGGCAGGCCGGCTCGCACGACCTCGGCCAGCTCAAGCTCGGACCTGATCTCGCGCCGCAGCACGCGCTTGCCTCCCAATTTCGCCGCCACGGCAATCGCCGCCATTGTGTCCTCCGCCAAATGACGTATTGATTATACGCATATGGCGCGCGGCCGTCAAGCCCGACGATTGCCGGTCACCACCTGCGTCGCGGCGCCCGCCATGGCGAAGCGCTTCTGCTACGCGATCATCGGATCATGGTGCAGATCCAGGTTGCGTTGCATCGTCGGCTACGAGCGCGAGCCAGTGCCCGTTGGGGCTGATGGCGAGCCGCGAGATGTGCGCCAGTCCGTGTGACGCGAGATCAGCCGCCTCGTGCCATGCGGTTCCACCAGGACGCAGCGTGTACAGCTTCGGCCCCGCGGCGGTGATAGCGACGCCGGTGGACGTCCACACCACGTAGAGCGCGCCGGCGGGGAGCGGCGCGATCGGCGCCACCTGTGCGGCTCCGGTCGTACCGTTGATCGCGAGTCGCGCGAGCGTCAACGTGCTGTCCGCGTGGCGCTGGACGAACGACACGGTGTCGGTGGCCATTGGCGACAGCGACCGGTCGATGCCGCGCGCGACCGTATCGGCGTGCTCCGTCTTCGTGTCGACGACCTGCAGCGTGGACGGAGTGCCGAGTATGTACAGCGCCAGGTGGGTGGCGTCGAGCCACGCGTGATAGCCCACCGGTTTGACGCTGCGCATGACGAGCTCCGGATCGCCTCCGTTCAGCGCGAAGCTCCAGAGGCGCTGCGTCGAATCGGCCTCGACGCGCACGACCGAGATGCGCCGGCCGCCCGGCATGAACGTCGGCGAGTACTCGCTCTCCGGCGTGCTCGTGAGGCGCGTGGTCCGTCTGCTCGCGATGTCGTAGCGATAGATGTCGGCCTGGCCATCCTGGCGAATCGAAGTGAAGTACACGGCGCGCTCATCGGCCATGAACGCGGGCTGGTTGTCATAGCCGGCGCGACGGGTGATGTTCTCCGGTGAGATGACCGTGATCCCGGTTGGCGAACGGTCGGTCACCTCGAGGCGGGCGAGATACACGTCGGTGCCGGGGACGCGCTGGGCCGAAGCGCGCTGGACGGGCAGGGCGGCGAGAAGCACGGCCGCCACCATGGCGAAGTGTGTCGCGCTCACGCCTGCACGACGGACGCAGTATCCGGTATCACCAACAGCGCGATGCCGGATGCATCCAACCGCAACCACCCCGGCGTGTGCACCACGCGCAGCAGTGGCGCGTCGCACGCGGGGCAGCGCAGAATCACACCCATCTCCTGGCCATACTCGAGCAGCGCACCCACGGCGCCTCTCGTCCCGCAGCTACCACAGGTCGCAATGGCCGTGGTCACGTCGCACGCGAAGATTTCGCGCAGCGTTCCGCCGGCGGCATTCCCGTCCAGATGCATGTCCTCGCTGTGCATGTTGCCTCCTGCTATACGGTCGTGAGTTCCCGTTGTACTGTCGTGATCTCTTGCAGGTCGCTGTGCATTCATCCGGTGGGGCCAAAGCGCTCGGTGCGAACACGCGCCGGATCGTGGCCAAGCTCCACGAGCAGCGTTGCCACTGACTCCACGAGCGGTGTCGGACCGCACACGAACACACGCGGCGTCTGTGCGGCGGGCCAGCACGCCTCGCGCAGCATCGCGCCGTCGATGCGACGATGGTAGCCGTCCCACCCCGCGGGTGTCGAGCGCGTGAGCGTGAAGGTAATCCGCACGTCGCTATGCGCCGCGAGCTGCTCCAACTCCTTGCGATAGATGATGTCGTCCCACGTTCGCGCCGTATAGAGGAGCCGCACCGCTACGCGCGCGCGGTCCACAGTGCTCGCGCGTGCGTAATGCCGGAGCATCGCCATGAGTGGCACGACACCCGAGCCGCCCGCCACGAGAAAGAGTGGGCCACCCTGCGAGAAATCCCACACGAAGTAGCCGCCGATGGGGCCGCGCAGCTCGAGTCCATCGCCGACCTGAAGCACATCGCACAGGTACGGCGACACCTCGGCGTCGTCGAGTCGCTCGACGGTGAGCATGACGTGCGCATCCTCGGGCGCCGAGGCAATGGAGTACGAGCGCTGCGCCTGATAGCCGTCCTCAGCGACGAGGCGCACGTCCACATGCTGGCCGGCGCGGTGGCCCGGCCACTGCGGCACATCGAGCACGAGCGTGCGGGCGCGCGGCGTCTCATCGCGCAGCTGCACGACAGTGGCGACGCGCCACTCGAGGCGCGGGGCGTCGGCGGTTTGGAGCTTCGCCGTCACCTCAGGGATCGCCCCGATAGCGCTGCTCACGCCAGGGGTCGCCGTGATCGTGGTAGCCGAGCTGTTCCCAGAATCCCGGCTCATCGCGCTCCATGAGTTGAAGGCCGCGCACCCACTTCGCGCTCTTCCAGAAGTACAGGTGCGGCACGAGCAGGCGCGCGGGTCCGCCGTGCACCGGCGGGAGCGGTGTGCCGTCGTAACCGAACGCCACCCATGCCTTCCCCCCGGTAACGTCGGCGAGCGAGAGATTCGTCGTGTAGCCGCCGTCGCAGAACGCGGTGACGAACCTGGCATCCGTCGTGTTCACGCCGCCCGTGCGCGCCGCGTCGAGCAGTGTATCCACCGACACGCCTTCCCACACGGTGTCGAACTTGGACCACTTCGTCACGCAGTGGATGTCCACGGTCGGCGACTCGTGTCGGAGCGCCTGAAAGTCGTCCCAGGTCCAGCGGACTGAGCGGCCGCCGGGGTCGCGAACGGTGAAGTCCCATGTGGCGAGCGTCGTGCGCGGGGTGGGACCGGCTGAGAGCACGGGGAAGTCGCGCGTTTCGTACTGGCCCGGCGGCAGGCGACCCGGCGGCGTGCTCGGGCGGTGCGCGTGAAAGCCGCGGGCGATGAAGGGCTTGTCGGCCATGGCGATGCTCCGGATGATATGGAACGTGGCTATTCAACATAGCCTCTTTGCCAGAGCGAGGCCGCATGGTCTCTTTGCCAGAGCGAGGCTGCGCTGGCGACACACCGGTCTTGACGCCATCCCGGTGCAATCCGCATAGTGATGGCGTCCAACTCCACTGAACGGATGCCGCCAATCTTCTTCAAGTATTTCTGGTTCATCTGCGCCGCGTTCATGGTCGTGAATGTCTCGATCTGGCGGCGGCGTCTCGTGGCTGCCGCGGACCGGGGACTTGCGACGAGGACCGAGACCGACCGATTCATACGCTGGGTGGCGGCGTGGGGCGTTGGCGGGCCGCTAGTTGCCGGTGGTGTCAGCCTCGCTGCAGGGTGGACTTCGCCGTACTGCGCAGGGATTCTCGAGTTCGATACCGCGCCGCGGACGCTCGTCTCACTGGTGACCGTAGCCGCTTCGGCCGCACTGCTCTGGTGGGTCTGGCGGGGGACGGGCGCAGACTTCCTGGCCCGCGTCGCGCCGGCGTTCCGTCCACCTTCCACCCAGGACACGCAGTATTCGCCACAGCGGGTGCGTGCCTTCCTTACTGCCGTCGGCCTGAGTGGACTGATTGGCTCAGCGATCGCGTGGCGTATGGGGCCGTTCCTGTCACAAATGGACTGTCCAGCGACTACCGGTTTCACGACGACCGCCCATGACTGATCCTTCCTCGCCATCCGAGAACGCAAGCGTCGCCGCCCTGCTCGCACGACGGAGCCGGGAGGATCGCGATGCCCTGCTCGACGAGCTCGTGAGCATGCTCGCGGACGTGGTACCCGGCGTGCGGGTCGAGCGCGCGTTGCTGCGGCGAACCGTCACCGCGGTTCGCCTGCCCGTTGAGGGATACGCCTACGTCCTGAAACGGAGCTCGAACGGATCCTACGAAGCGAGTCGCCAACAGGAAGTGCGCGGCGTGGTCGTTCGAACGATTCCCATGGAGATCGGGGCCTTTCTCGAGGAGTTGGGACTGGCGCTCGACGTGGAACTGCGGCGCACGGAAAAAGGTCGGAAGGCGCTCGAAAGCTGGCTGAACTCAACGCCGCCATGAACGCCACCTGAACAGGATGACCTCTGCCGCCGGACTCATCACACATAGGAGCATACATGCCGGACTACGTGCCTGGATCAACAGCGAACCTTCCCACCGGGGCCGCCGAGCGACTGCGCGCGATGCGCGGAACCGGAGATCGGCCCGCGTTCTTCACGAGCGACCTCTCGGTTGACGAGTTCCTGCTCGTCGAGCAGGCCGGATTCGAAGCACTCGGTCTGGTCATGGGTTCGTCCATCTATCACGTCGGCTTCCAGTGGCAGAAGTGGAGCGTGAGCCAGGAGCTCGTCGTGCTGACGAAGGCCATGTTCGAAGCGCGCGAACTCGCGCTGACGCGCATGGAAGAGGAAGCAGATCTGCTCGGCGCCGATGGCGTGGTGGGGGTGCGACTCGTGTTCAAGCAGTACGCCATGGACGAAGGCGTGCTGGAGTTTCAGGCCATTGGCACGGCCATTCGACATCTCGAACGGCAGGGCAGCTTCCGCACGAAGGACAACCGTCCCTTCACGTCCGACCTGAGCGGCCAGGATCTCTGGAAGCTCGTGCGCGCGGGCTACCGGCCGGTCAGTCTCTCGATGGGGGCATGCGTGTACCATATCGCCCACCTGAGTTTCATGCAGGTGCTGAAGCAGGCCGGGAGAAATCAGGAGATGAAGGTCTACACCGACGCGACGTACGCCGCGCGCGAGCGTGCGCTGGAGCGCATGCAGGCGGAAGCCGTCGAGCGTGGGGGCATTGGCGTCGTGGGCGCGCGCGTGGAGGAGTCGAACTGGGGATGGGGCGCGAACGCGATCGAATTCTTCGCGGTGGGCACAGCGGTGGCGCCGATGGGCGACCGGCCGGGGCGACCGCAACTGGATGGTGTGCAGCAGGTCGTGACGTTCAACGACAAGGGGTGAGCACTTTCACGTTGGCTGGCCACGCGTCCGTGACCGGCAGTGCAGAAGGTGGCGTATGAAGGTCTCCGAGAGGTCCGACGAAGTGCAGCAGGCCCAGCGTCGCGCATCACTGGGCTCGGTAGCCACCAGGGTCATGCTGCACGCCGGCGCGCTGGTGATCGCCATTGGCTGCCTCGCGGCCTATGAGCATTTCAAGGCTCATGGTCAGTCGAGCGCGTCACTCGTCAGTCTGATTGCGGCGGCCGTTTTTGGATTTCTGCCCCTGCGCGACATCATTCATCTTGTGTTCGGCATCGAGGGAAAAGCCTTGCATGTCGTGCATGGACTGGGCGTCCTGGGGCTGGGCGCGCTGCCGCTCACCGGGGCCGTGTCCGGCACGCCGGTGCTGACGCACGCGGCACTGGCACCGTTCGCGATCATGGGCGCTGCTCAGGCGTTGATGCACCAGAACCATCCACGCAACGCGAAGCAGGCCGCCGCGATGCAACGCTTCGCGTCGAGCCTGCCCGAAGTCGCGCAGTTCACGAGTTCGAAGAACCTCACGTCGCCGGCAAACGCGATGCGCGCCGTCACGGCGCTCTCCGACATCATTGCCAAGGCGCAGGCACTGGGCCAGACGGAGCTCGAGGCGGATCCCAAGTTCCAGAGTGCGCTATCGCAGGCTTCGACGCGCTTCGGGACGAATCTGGGGCTGGACGCGGTGGATCTCGCCCTCGGCAGACTGGCGGCGAATCCCTCCACCGCCGCAGCGGTGCCGGGGCTGCGGTCACGTCTGGCGCTGGCGCGGAAGACCGTGGCGGCTTCGGGAACGCGCCAGCATCAGTGACCCGCTGGCGCGCCTCATGCATACGCGCCCTATTGGTGACATCCTTGTAACTGACCTCGGCGCGCCACGTCGGGCGCGTTTGTGTCGCACCGCATGCCCGGCCAACACCACTTCCACCCGGAGCACCTGATCCATGTCGATGCCAGCCCGTCGCGCTTCCCGGCTGACCCGCCCTCTGATGCTGGCAGGCGCACTGTTCGCGCTCGCCGGGTGTGCGTCCGTCACGCCAATCGGCACATTGCTCAACGATCCCGGCCACTATAACGGCAAGACGGTGAGCATCAACGGCCAGGTGCAGCAGTCGGCGGGAGGCTTCGGTGTAGGAGGGTATGAGGTGAGGGATGCGACCGGGAGCCTCACGGTCGTGAGCAGCAATGCCGCACCGCCTCCAACCGGCGCGCGCGTCACGGTCAAGGGCATTTTCCAGTCGCTCTTCACGCTCGGCACGCGGAGCCTGGCTGTGCTGAAGGAGCAGAGCCGGAAATCGCAGTGAGTGGTGAGTGGTGAGGGCCGCGGGTGGACAATGCGGCTGTGACAGCCTCGGTCCCCGCGGCGGCAGCTCCGCCTGATAGTCACCGTAAGATTACTTCTTGACAAGGTTATCGGTCGGTGACATTATGGGTATGTCACCGATCCATTACATATTCATACCTCATGATTGTTCGTACGGCAAAGGAACTCGGAGCTCTCGTCCGTGATCATCGTACGGGAAAGGGGCTGACCCAGGCACAGCTCGCGGCCCGGGTCGGCGCCAGCCGAAAGTGGATCATTGATCTTGAAGGAGGCAAGCGGACGGCTGACCTCTCGATGGTGCTGCGGGCGCTGAATGCGCTGGGCGTGGAATTGGATGCCCATGCGCGCACCACCCGACATCGGCAGGATGCCGTCGACATTGACGAGCTCATAGCCGTGTCCCAGCGATCACGGAGGTGAGCCGGAGCATTCACTCGAGACGTCGTCGTGGCGACCGGCTGGCGCTGGTGGCGTTTCTCAATGGGATTCCTGTTGGGCAGATCCTTCAGGCCGCTGCGGGAACCCTTCGCTTCGTCTACGATGACGATTGGCGCACCGATAGCAGCGCCTACCCGCTGTCGCTCTCCATGCCGCTCACCGCAGTCGAGCATCGACACGAGGCGATAAGCGCCTTCCTCTGGGGACTTCTCCCGGACAACCACCGCACCCTGGAGCACTACGGACGCCTGTTCGGTGTCTCGGCGGGAAGTCCGGTGGCCCTGCTCTCACACATTGGCGCGGATTGCGCGGGCGCGGTCCAGTTCGCGCCACCTGAAACGGCCGATACGCTGCGTGCCGCGGCGTCGAGCAGACGAGTCGTGCACTGGCTGGACGAAGAGGAAATCGCCAGGGAATTGCGAACGGTGCGCGAACGAGGCGTTCCAGGGACGACCAGTCGTACCGTAGGTCAGTTCAGTCTTGCTGGTGCGCAGCCAAAGATCGCGCTGCTCGAGGAGAACGGACGGTGGGGAAGGCCGAGCGGGCGCACCCCGACGAACTGCATCCTCAAGCCTCCATCAGGCGAGTTCCGCGGATTCGCCGAGAATGAACACTTCTGTCTCGAGATGGCTCGTTACCTGAGCTTGGGAGTCGTCACGTCTCGTGTGGCCCGGTTCGGGGATGAGATCGCGATTATTGTGGACCGCTTCGATCGCATCAGCCGCGGCCGCCAGTATACCCGAATACATCAGGAGGATATTTGTCAGGCGTTGGCGGTGTTGCCAACGCGCAAGTATGAGAACGAGGGTGGCCCCGGGATCGCCGACGTGATCTCTCTTCTCAAGGATGCATCGCGGAAGGCGGAGGATGACGTTGAGCGCTTCATTCGCGCGACGGTGCTGAACTGGGTTATCGCCGCACCAGATGCGCATGCGAAGAACTATGCGCTGTTGCACAGCCCAGGTGGCGGCGTACGCCTGGCCCCGTTCTATGACATCCTGAGCTTTCTGCCATACGCAGACGCAGCGCTCCATCGGATCAAACTCGCCATGCAGATCGGCGGCAGATATCTTGTCCGCCAGGTCAACAGGACGAGCTGGGAGACACTCGCCAAGGACAACGGCATGTCCATCCCGTACGTCCTGGACAATATCACACACGTTCTGGACCAGCTCCCGCTCGCTGCCGGAGCGGTCGCCGATGCCGCAATTCACGACGGCCTGGACCCTTCGAGCATTACGAAGATTCAGGACCTGATCGTGGCGCGCTCAAGGACCTGCGCCACGGCGCTGTCCACCCGCGGCCATCACGATGACGCGGACTGACCGATCCTGCGGACCATCCGCATCGTGACTGAAGGCCCGCGTGAGTTCCGCGTGAGCTCCGCGCGTCCAAGCTTCATTCACGGATTCTTTCCCTTCAGAATTTCCTCGAACAGATCCGTCGCTCTCGGGTCACCGGACTGGCCCAGCCAGAAGAGCGCCTTGCTCCGCAATTGCGGGTCATGATTGGTTCGTGCCACCCGGACAAGCGCAGGCACGCCCTCCTCGTGCGGCTGCTGCGAGAGCGCGAAAATGGCTTGCGCGCGCACGTCCTCATTGTCCGATCGCGCGCTGTCGTCGCGTTCGCCGAACAGCGACCGGTTGTTGATGACCGCCGCGGCGGCCTGGCTCAGCCAGAAGGTTGCCCCAGCCCGCGTGGCGCGCGGCACGGCGGAATCGCGCACCACGGACAGAAGGCCAGGCCACGGTGTCGCACTGTCCGCGAGGACTGCGGCGAGAATCGCTTCCTCACCCACGCGACCGCTGTTCGCTCTGCGCGCGAGATCCAGAAAATACTCCGCGGCGTTCGTCGCGGGCACGATTCCCAGATCGTGCACTGCGCTGGACGAGTCATTGCCGCCGACGAACACGCGTGTGCGTTCCACAGTGCCGCCCTGCACCGTGAGCTCGACGCGCACGGGGCCGGGCTCGCACCAGGCGCGCCAGCTTGCTGCATCGCTGGTCGACGAGCCCTGGCTGTAGAACGTGCGCCCGCGCGACCCAATGTTCCCGCGGCCGTTGCCGCATACGCCGTCCCGTGAGGCGAAGCGTACCTGCACCACGCCGTCGCCCACCGCGCCAATCCGCTGGGCCAGTGCTTGCGCGCGCGCGGGGCCAGGTGCGGCGCCCGCCGACGCACCGGCCGCGATGACGAGAAATGCGACCGTCATGATGGATCTCATGGCGTCATGCTCCGCTCAGTGTTCGAGTATGGAAGTCAGGAACTGCGTGACGCGTGGGTCGTCCTTCTGCCCCAGCCAGAAGAGCGCCTGTTTGCGCACGGGCATGCTGCCCTCGGCGTCACGCGCAATCGCGATCAGAGCGGGCACTCCGGAGTCATTCGGGAACTGCGAGAGCACGAACACCGCCTGCCTGCGCATGGACTCACCGTCCGTGCTGTCCAGCGCGATGGCGCGCACGGGTTCGAGCACGCCAGGCTCGCCTACCTGGCCGGCCCAGAAGAGGGCGCGTTTGCGCACGGTCGTGGGACGCGCGTGATCCTTCGCGAGCGAAAGCAAAGCGGGGGAGATCGTCGTGCTGTCCGCCAGGGCCGCCGGAAGAATCGCATCTGCCGCCACGCGCTCCGGGGTATCCGGACGGCGCGCAAGGCTCACAAAGTAATCGACCGCAGCGTGCGTGCTCACGGAACCGAGGTCAGTCTCGGCGGCCGGGCTGCTGTCAGGTGGTCCGCCCACGAAGGTCTGTAACCGCGTGACCACGCCGTTCGATAGGTTGAGTCGCACATGCACCGGCCCACGCATGCAGCGGCCATGCCAGTCGTCGTAGCTTCCGAAGGAGAACGATCGCCCGCCATCGCCGCACACGTCCGGTCGCGACGCAAAGCGCAGCTCGGCCGTGCCGGTTACCGCGCCGATACGTTGCGCGAGCGACTGCTGCGCAAGTGCCGGCGTGGCGAACACGGTGAAGGGCGTGAACGTGACGAGGCAGGTGATCGCGGCAGACAGCGCAGGGCCCGCGCGCGAAGCCCCCGCGGCGGCTGTGGCGCGCCGCCGGAGACGCTCAGTTCGAATCATGATTCACGAGCTCCTCAAGAAATTGCCGCACCCGGGGATCGTCGCGCTGGCCGAGCCAGAACACGGCCTTCTTGCGCAACTCGGGGTCCGGATCCTGCCGCGCGATGTCGAACAACTTGTCCGTGGCCGCGGTCTCGGAGCGCTGTGACAACACGAAGATGGCCTGCTCCTTCAGCTCCGTGTTCTTCAGTGTCCCATACATCTGTGCGATGTCGGCAATGGACACGCCGCTCTGCCCCGCCCAGAAGAGCGCCTTCTTGCGCAGCTCGATGCTCTGATTCGGGTCGGCGGCCAGGCCAGTGAGCCACTTGCCGTCCTTGCCCCCCTGCGCGATCGACTGCAGTACCCGCTCCTTCAGATCGTCGCTCTTGAGGGTCGTGAACAGATCCTTCAGATACGTGACGTCGCCCTGATCGCCGCGAAGGTTGCCGAGCGCGAAGATCGCGCGAGCCTTCACGTCGTCGGAAGCGGTGGTGCTCGTAATGAGATCGTGCAGCGCCTGGCTGGCGCGTGCGCCCGGGTGCTGCGAGAGCGCGAAGATCGCCTTGTCCCGCAGGTCTTCGTCCTTCGTGGAGCGCACGATCGAGTCGAGCAGCGTCACGGCGCGATCGCCCGGCACCTGGCCGAGCCAGAACACGGCCTGCCGGCGCACTTCGACGCTCGGATCACCGCGCGCGGCTTCGAGCAGCATGTTTGCGCTCTCGTCACTCTTCTGCTGCGCCACGATGAACACGGCCTTCCGGCGCAGCGCTTCGGAGCAGCCGTCGCGCCGCGCCAGCACCTTTTTCAATACGGGAAGCGCCTGCTCCGCGTTCATCTGCATGAGCGCGTTGAGCGCGGCAATGCGAATGTCGTCGTCGTCGCGCGGACATCCCTGCACGGCCGAGTCGGCGGTGCGGCGGATGTCGGCGGCGTAGCGTGAATCGCCGCGCTTCGCCAGCTCGCCGCGAATGCGCGTGACGAGGGCATCGGCGTCGCCGTGCGTGGCGGCTGACGGGAATCGCGCCTTTTGATCCTGCAGGCTCTCGAGCGCGACGTGCAGGTCGTCCGTGCCGCCGCGACGGTAGAGCGCGAACGCCTGCCAGTAGAGTGCATCGCCGGCGTACGACGACGATGGATAGCGCTCCGCGATGCGCCGAAAGAGATCCGCGGCGCGGCGATAGTCGCCATCGTTGAGCGCCTGGCGCGCGGTCCGGTACAGCGAGTCGGCGCTGTCCGATGGAAATGCGGCTGGCGGCGGCACCGTGCGGAAGGAATCGTCCGGACCAGCGAGTGCCGCGCGGGGCGCGATGGTGGCGGCCGCTGCGATCACGAACAGAACTGCAGGCAATCTCATCATTGAGCGGTCTCCTCAGGTGCCGGTCTGGAGCGCCGTGCCGGTGCCGGACGGCGTGGCGCTGCGAATGCGGGTCATCATGTCGCGGTCGCGCAGCGACTGGTCGATCAGATTCAACTCGTTGCGTACGCTGCCGGGCGCGGCGTGCTGCTCGGCGCCGAGCTGCGTGATCTGGGTAAGCACGAGCTCGAGGTCACCCAGCAGCTTGTGCAGGCGCGGGTCGGTCGCGTCGGGCGAATCGAGCAGCAGGCGCGTGGTGCCCAGCAGGTCGCCAGCCCACTCGGTGATCTGCGGATCCACGGTGCCATGCTCGGACTCGGTGCGGAATGACGTGAGCAGCGCTTCGGCGCGCGCCAGATGCTCGGTCGTGATGGCGATGTAGAGTGCGCCCGGTTGACTGATCGTTGCGGGTGCCGGCACCCTCGACATCTGCTGTGCGATATGGCCCGGTGCAGCCGAGCCGCGGAGCGAGTAGCCAATGCCGACGCCGAGCACGAGCGCGGCGGCCATGGCGAAGCCGGCGGTCCACCAGAGGCGGCGGATCGTGATGGAGCGGACCGGTGTGGTGCGCCCATCGCGACGCTCCGCGCCGATGCGGGCCCACATCTCGTCGCGCGGCGTGGGCGGAGGATCGTTGTAGCGGCGTGCTTCGCGCTGCAGGAATTGTTCGAACTGATCGTCGGTCATGCCGTCCATTCTCCTGCGTAGTCCGCCAGCTCGACGCGCAGCCTGGCGCGCGCCCGTGACAATTGCGCCTTCGACGTGCCGGGCTGGAGCCCCAGCGCGCCCGCGATTTCCTCGTGCGTGAACCCTTCCACGTCGTGCATCACGAACACCGTCCGATAACCCGGCGGCAGCCCGTCGATCGCCTGCGCGAGGCGCTGTTTCAGATCGGGCTCGGCGCGACGCGTCGGAACCCCCTGATCGCGTGCATCGTCCAGGTCTGTTTCCCGCGCGTGCAGCAGCTTCACCTTGCGCAATCCGTTGAGCGACACCGACACGGCTATGGCGTGAAGCCACGTGGCGAACGTGGAGTCGCCGCGGAAATCATGCAGCCGGTCGAACGCGCGGATGAACGTGTCCTGCGTGAAGTCCTGCGCGAGATCGTCGGTCCCGGCGAGCCGGTAGGTGAGCCGGTATACCCGGTCAACGTGCGCGTCGTAGAGCGCGCGCTCGGCCGCCGGTTCACCCGCCTTGGCTCTCGTCAATAGTTCGCACTCGTCCACCGAACCTCGTTGCGCCAGGGGCGTCCGATCTGGTTGTGCGTGAGACAGAGGAAGGCCGAAAACGGTTGCGTGTCCATCGCCGGCGGCGTTACGTAGAGCATCGGACACGCTATGTGCGTCGGCTGCCCTGTTCACCTTCAATCGGACCCTCACTGTGGCGAACGATCACCGCTGCTCATGGGCCGATGGCGACCCACTGATGCGGACCTATCATGATGCGGAGTGGGGCGTGCCGCAGCGCGACTCCCGCATGCTCTGGGAGATGCTGATGCTCGAGGGGTTCCAGGCGGGACTGGCCTGGATCACGGTTCTCCGAAAGCGCGAGACCTTCCGGGAAGCGTTCGCCGGCTTCGAGCCGGAACAGGTCGCCCGGTTCGGTGCGCGGGATGTCACGCGTCTGTTGAAGAATCCGGGCATCATCCGCGCGCGGGCCAAGATCGAGGCGACAATCGGAGGCGCGCGGATCTACTGCGACATGGCGGCGCAGGGCGAGAGCTTCACCGACTTCTGCTGGGGGTTTACCGATAGCCGCATCATGAAAGGCGACGGGCATAGCGTGGTTGCCTCATCGCCTCTCTCCGAGCGGATCGCCAGGGAGATGAAGCGCCGCGGGTTCAAATTCGTCGGGCCGACCATCGTGTACGCCTGGATGCAGGCTGTTGGCATCGTCAATGATCACGCCGCCCCATGCTTCCGGCGGAAGCAGGTTGGCGGTGAGGAAGTCGTGCCATGAACAAGGTCAATTGTGCGGAAAAACTGGCGCTCTTCAGCGAGTATTGGACACCGCGTATCGTGGGCGAGCTCAACGGACAGCAGGTGAAGCTCGTGAAACTGAAGGGCGAATTCGTGTGGCACCA
>JBOHTE010000120.1:0-1005 GCA_050733555.1 Gemmatimonadaceae bacterium
AGCCGGTCCCGGATGATCGGACCACCCAGGGTGGCGCCGTACTGATACACGTCGAAGTCCGCGGCGCGCACGCCGCCCGGTCCCGCTCCGGCCAGTGCCTGGTTCTGGAAGTAGAGGAGCGCCGAACCGTGGAACGTATTCGTTCCCGAGCGCGTGATGGCGTTGATCTGAGCACCGGTGAAGCCGCCCTGCCGCACGTCGAACGGCGCCGTGAGGATCTGGAATTCCTGCACTGCATCCAATGGCAGCGAGCGCGCGCCCTCCTGGCCGCCCGGCGTACCGCTGCCGCGCGACAGGCCGAAGAAGTCGTTGTCCGTGGCGCCATCCACGAGGATGTTGTTCATCCGGTTGTTCGTGCCGGCCACTGATGTCCCCACCACGTTCGGTGCGGTCTGCAGCAGATCGGTGAAGTCGCGATCGAGCAGTGGCAGCCGCTGGATGGCCGAATCCGTCACGGTATGCGAAGCGCCCGTGCGGGCAGCACTCAGCAGCGGATTCGCGGCCACGACCTCCACCGGCGCGAGCGTGGTCGTCGTGCGCTCGAGCACCAGAGCAATGCGGTAGCGCTGGCCCAGCACGAGCCGCACATCATCGCGCGCCGCCGGCACGAAGCCCGCCGCGCGCACCGTCATGCGATACGGCCCGCCGGGCGGAACGTTCTCCACGTTGAAGCGGCCGGCGGCGTTCGTCGTGAGCGTCAGGCTCCATCCCGTCGCGGACTGCCGCAGCGTCACCGCCGCCCGCGCGACCGCGGCACCCGTGGAGTCGGTCACCGTTCCATCCACGGCGGCGGCCGCGATGCCCTGCGCGGCGAGCGGCATGACGCGCGGCACAGCCAGTCCGGCAAGCACACCGGCAAGCACACCGGCAATCAGGACCGCCACGGGAATGGACGACGACGACGCCTGGCGCATGCGCGACTCCGGGTTTGCACGAGCGAAGGGACGCGACTAACCTACCCGCGTCGGATTCGATGTGCAACGCGTTTCCTATCGGAGTCAGCGG
>JBOHTE010000121.1:0-1161 GCA_050733555.1 Gemmatimonadaceae bacterium
CGTTCAGACAGGGCATGACGATGCTGATTTCGGGATGGCCGTCGGCAGCCCGAGTGGCTCGCGCCGATTCCAGCTCGGCAAGGATGGCCGTCATGGGGGGTTGATTCGAGAGATGAATAGAGGGGCCGTCAGCCCGCACGTCATCAGGACGAGGCTCGCGATTGGCAGGCAACGCAGGCAGAGCAGTACGAATGGAGGGGTGGAGGGCCGCCGGCGTGGCGCGCTCCGGGCGTATCAGGCCGACGCTGGAACGGCGGTGATGAGAGCATGGAGCGAACCGCCAAATATCCACGACGCAGGTGGCGGGTAGAGCTCGAGATCCTGGCGCCATTCCTGGACGCGGAGCCCGGCCTGCGCGAAGAGTCCCAGCCACTGTGTACGCGACTGATAATTGTACGGCAGCGCCACACCATGCGGAGCGTTCCCGACCCAATCCATGAATCGCAGGACGGGTACGCTGGCCCAGCGATCCGTGAGGTGATCCTTGATCACTACTCTGTCACGCGCAACGCGCGCCGTCTCCTTCAGCACAGCGCCCGGATCGGGAGTGTGGTGCAGGACATCAACGAGCATGACGACGTCGAAGCTGTCATTGGCGAAGGGAAGGTGCAGACCGTCGTACTGCGTGGTGGGAATGGCGGTGACGGGACGGACCAGGACGTCCACCCCTTCGACGGTGATGTCGGGGCGCGCGCTGGCGATGGTTCTGGCAATGGTGCCATCGCCGGAGCCGACGTCCAGCACGTGCGATTCGCGCGGGATGCAGCCGCTCAGATACTCGCTTAGGATGCGGACCCGACGCGTCATGACGTAGCGGCCGTGCATGCCACCGATCACGTTGGTCATCTGCGTCTCAGTCCCAGAATGCTGAAGAAGAAGCTCGAGAGAACCGTTTGAAATCCCAGCGCCGTGAGCGTGGCGCCAGGGATGACCCAGCGCATGGTGCGCTCGTAGTCCAGATTGCCGAAGTGGCGACCGTACCATTCGGCCACCGCGACGGCGAGCAGGACCATTCCGACGAGCATCAGGAGTGCACCCGCGATCAGGCCGCGCTCGAGGTTCACGATCTCGAACAGCCGCGTCATGCGCCGGTCGTGTGGCAACAACGCCTGACTGATCGCGAAGATCTTGGTCATCACGGCGAAGAGCACGGACTGATAC
>JBOHTE010000122.1:0-1029 GCA_050733555.1 Gemmatimonadaceae bacterium
GTCGCGCCGCGAACGCGGAGCGTGCGTTTCGACAATTGTCCACTGGAGCCTGGGCCGCGGAGCGAGGTAGCGCAGGGAGATGTCGTGATCTTCCTCGGTGCCGGACTCGGCGCGTGTCGATGTCCCGAGCGCATGCTGCGAGATGCGTGGAACATGGTGCGGCCAGGCGGGTGGCTGGCAGTTGAGGTGGCGGATACCACGCTTGCTTCCGCGCGGCGGACTTTTCTGGAGCGGGTTCGCGATCGAAAGAAGACTGTGCCGGGCAAGCTCGCCTCGGTTCTCACGCGGCACGCGAACTGGTGCTGCGGTGAGGGCTTATCCGCGCTTGGCGGCAGCCAGCTCTTGAACCCGCTCGCCACGGATCAGGCCTGCGCGATACTGGCGTCTGCCGGCGCGACAGGCATCGAGGCGATGTCATCGCGCACTGGCGTCCACATTGTGACCGCCCGGTCTTCAATTTGACAGTGCCGGCCAGGAAGCGCTCGGTGTGGATGGTGAGTGAGTGCTATCCGCATCCACGGGCTTTGCACCGGGGTGCCTTCGTGCATCGGCAAATGCTGGGATTGTGCGAGGCCGGCTGGAAAGTGCGGGGTCTCATACCCAATGGGTGGTATCCGTCGGTGGGATCGGCGCTCGCGCCTGCGTGGCGTGCCGCCAGGAGGAACGCCATTCCCGCTGGCTGGTCGCTCGATGGCATCCCCATTTCGGATCTTCAGATCCAGAACCGTGTTCCCAGCAGGTTCTCGCGCCCGTTGTCATACATCGGGCGCGTGGAGACCGCTCTCAACGGGGAAATCTCGCGAACCAAGCCCGGACCCACGTTGCTGTTAGCGCAGTTCGCTCTGCCGTACGGCCCAGCTGTGCAGGTTGCAGCCGCAACGCACGCGCTTCCTTATGCCGTGCACCTGCGCGGGGACGACGTGTGGATCTGGCCTCATCAAAGCGAAGAAAATCTCACCGCCTTCCGCGGCGTCGTGCGCCAGGCCGCTCTTGTCCTGGGCGTGTCGCGGGCAATTGTCAACGAGGCAC
>JBOHTE010000123.1:0-3813 GCA_050733555.1 Gemmatimonadaceae bacterium
CAATGGTGCTGTTGAGCAGCGTGGTCACGAACGCGCGGCGGTCTGGCATGGCGGAAGTCCTCGGAATGGTCAGGCACCGGAGAGAGAATCCCGCGGTCGGGGCCGCTTGTCCAGAGGGTCCAGCCTCGCGCGCGTCTCGCGCCGCGGCACGTCCAGCCGCCGCCCTCCGGCGCGTCCGCCAGCCCCACCGTGTAGACACCGCCGCTTCCCGCGCATATGGTGTTCAGTCTCACCGTCTGCCCCGGAGGTTCAGGTGACCAATTCGACCCACGCCGTTCGCTCGGAGAACGGCCGCATTGCGCGGGTCCTCGAGCTGCACCAGAACGACCTGCTGCAGGAATGGGTCTCCGTACAGGCCGCGCTGCTTTCGGCCAGGGGCAGCATCTCGGAAAGCGAGCTGCGCACGCAGAGTCGCGAATTCCTCGCGCTGCTCCGTGCGGCAGTCGGCTCGGAGCAGAACGGCGTCGACAGCCCCGCATGGGCCGAGACGCAGGATTTCCTCGCCGATCTCTCACGCTCCCGCGCGCAGCAGGGCTTCACACCCTCGCAGACGGCTACCTTCGTGTTCTCCCTCAAGGAGCCGCTCTTCAATCGTCTGCGCGTGGAGTCGCATGAGGACGCGGACGCGCTGGCCAGCGATGTCTGGACGGCCACCCGCCTGCTCGACGGGCTCGGCCTGTACACCATGGAAATCTTTCAGCGGAGCCGCGAGGAGATCATCGCGCGCCAGCAGCGGGACATGCTCGAGCTCTCCACGCCCGTGGTCTCGCTCTGGGATGGCATTCTCGCGCTCCCCATGATCGGCACGCTGGACAGCGCGCGCACACAGGTCGTGATGGAAACGCTGCTGCAGCGCATCGTGGAACGCGGGGCCGACATCGCCATCATCGACATCACGGGCGTGCCCACGGTGGACACGCTCACCGCGCAGCATCTGCTCAAGACCATCACCGCCGCGCGGCTCATGGGCGCCGAGTGCATCGTGAGCGGCATCCGGCCGCAGATCGCGCAGACCATCGTGCACCTGGGCGTGGATCTGGGCAGCGTGGTGACGAAGTCGAGCCTCGCCGATGCGTTCCGGCTCGCGCTGCAGCGCACGGGGCGCGCGGTGGTGCGCACGGGAGCTCCCGGCAGTGCGCGCGAGGCGCCGGCGCCCGCGTCACACGCGTCGCACACGTCGCACACGTCGCACACGTCACACACGGAGTGAGCGGCCCACCATGGAGCGCATCCCGATCCTGCGCATGGGCAGATTCCTCCTGGTCACGGTTCAGGTGGACATGCACGATCGCCTGGCCCTGGCCTTGCAGGACGACCTGACGACGCGGATTTCGGAAACCGGTGCACGTGGGGTGCTCCTCGACATCTCGTCGGTGGAAATCGTGGACTCGTTCATGGGGCGCACGATCTCCAACATCGCGGCCATGGCGCGCGTGCTGGACGCGGAAACCGTCGTGGTGGGCATGCGGCCGGCTGTCGCCATCACGCTCGTAGAGCTGGGGCTCTCACTGTCGGGCGTGCGAACGGCGCTGAACGTCGAGAAGGGGATGATCCTCCTGCGCCACGCCACGGATGACGCGGACGGTACGCTCGACGCCGGCGCGCTGTCGCCTCCCGGGGACGCGAATGACAGTCCTCAGACATGAGGTAATGCAGGTGCAGTCCTCCTATGACGTCATGGCGGTGCGACAGGAAGTCCGCGCCTGGGCCGTCGCCCAGGGCCTGAGCCTGGTAGATCAAACCAAGATCGTGACCGCGGCGAGCGAGCTGGCGCGCAACACGCTGCAGCACGGCAATGGCGGCACGGCGCTGCTGGAAGCGCTGCAGAACGGAACGCGAAAGGGCCTGCGCCTCACCTTCGAGGACAAGGGTCCGGGCATCGCGGACGTCACACTCGCCCTGCGCGACGGCTACACCACGGCCCAGGGACTGGGACTCGGACTGGGCGGCTCGAAGCGGCTCGTCAACGAGTTCGACATCTGGTCCCGTCAGGGCGAGGGGACACGCGTGACCGTCACGCGGTGGACGTGACGTGACGACGCCGGAGCCACTCCACATCCCCGCTCTGCCGAAGCAGCCCACCGGCGGCCCGATGTCCGTCGTGTTCGAGGTGGCGGACCAGAGTCAGGTGGGAGAGGTGCGCCGCCGCGCCGGCGTGCTCGCGGCTGAGGCCGGACTGAACGACACCGAACGCGGTACGCTCGCCGTCGTCGCCACCGAAGCCGCAATGAACCTGGCCCGTCATGCCGCGGGCGGAATCGTCGCGCTCAGAACACTTGGGCTCGCGCCCGGCGGCGTGGAAGTGCTCGCGCTCGACCGGAGTCCCGGCATACGCGACATCCCACAGGCCATGACCGATGGCTACTCCACGGGGGGCACCGCAGGGCATGGATTGGGGGCGATCCGCCGGATGGCATCGGAGTTCGACCTCTATTCCAGCGACCACACCGGCACCGCGCTGCTCGCGCGCGTCTGGTCGGCGCGCGCCGGTGCCGCCCGCGTCGCTGAGACCAGTCGCGAGGGCGTGGTGTGCGTGCCGGTCGCCAGCGAGCGCGTGTGCGGCGACGAGTGGCTGTTTCATCATGCGCCCAATCGGACGCTGGCCGTGATCGTTGACGGGCTCGGACACGGGCCGGACGCCGCGCGCGCGGCGAGCGCGGCGCTGCACGTGGTTCGCGAGCACGCGGGTCTGCCGCCGGCGCGGATCATCGAGATGGCGCACGCCGCGCTGCTGCCCACGCGGGGCGCGGCGATCGCCATTGCCGAGGTGCTCCCGGCGGAGCGGATCGTGCGCTTTGCCGGTGTGGGCAACGTGAGCGGGGTCGTGGCAACGGCCACCGAAACGCGCAGCATGGTCTCGAACCACGGCACGGTGGGCCACACGCTGCCAACGGTACGCGAGTTCACGTACCCGTGGACCAGCGACTCGAGTCTCATCATGCACTCCGACGGCATCATGTCGCGCTGGAACCTGGATACATATCGAGGGCTGGCCACGCACCACCCGGCACTGCTCGCTGGCGTGCTCTATCGCGACTGCACGCGCGGCCGCGACGACGCGTCAGTCATCGTGTTTCACGGGCGTCATCAGTGACACTCTTCGCGACGGTAGCGACGTCACTGCTCTCGGTGGCCATCCGATATGAGCACGACGTGGTGCTGGCACGCCGGCGCGCACGACAGATCGCCGGCCTCTTGGGCTTCGACGCGCAGGAGCAGACGCGCATTGCCACGGCGGTGTCCGAGCTCGCGCGCAACGCGTATGAATACGCGGGCGGCGGGCGCGCCAGCTTCACGGTGGAGGCGGGGCCGAATGACCAGCAGATCTTCGTTGCCGTCGTCAGCGACAGCGGCCCCGGCATCGCCAATGTGCAGGCGATTCTCGACGGACGCTATGTCTCGCGCACCGGAATGGGACTCGGCATCCTCGGCGCGCGGCGACTGAGCGAGCAGTTCCGCATTGATTCCGCGCCGGGCCGGGGGACGACCGTGGAAATCGCGCGGACGATTCCGGTGACCGCGTCCCGCGTGGGGCCGCGCGAAGCTCAGCGGATTGCAGACGCACTCGCGCGTGATGCCGGCGAGAGCGCGTTCGATGAAATTCAGCGACAGAACCAGGAACTGCTCCAGGCACTGGAAGAGATTCGCCTGCGCCAGGCACAGGTCGAGCGGCTGAACGCGGAGCTCGAGGCGACGAACCGCGGTGTGCTCGCACTCTACGCCGAGCTGGAGGACCGCGCCGAGGATCTCCGGCGCGCGTCGGAACAGAAATCGCAATTCCTCTCGGACATGAGCCATGAGCTGCGCACGCCG
>JBOHTE010000124.1:0-1296 GCA_050733555.1 Gemmatimonadaceae bacterium
CGGCCCGGCTTCTTGCGCTCCACCGCGCGGGCGTCGCGCGTGAGGAGTCCCAGGTCGCGCAGCTTGCGACGATGGGTTTCATCCATCTGCACGAGCGCGCGAGCCACCGCCAGCCGCAGCGCGCCGGCCTGTCCGCTCAGTCCCCCGCCTTCCAGATGCGCCTTCACATCGAAGCGGCCCAGCGTGTCCGTGGCCGTGAATGGCTGCTGAATGGCCGATACCAGCGTCGGGCGGGGAAAATAATCGCCCAAGGTACGGCCGTTCACATCCCACTTGCCGGATCCCGGGCGGATGTACAGGCGGCAGACGGCTTCCTTGCGCCGCCCGATTGTGTGCGTCAGCGTCCCCTCGGGCATTACTTGTTCTCGCTCCGGCTGAGGTTCAGAACCGTTGGCTGCTGCGCCGCGTGCGGATGATCGGCGTCCGGGTACACCCGCAACTTGAGGCGAAGCTTCTGGCGCCCCAGTGCATTCTTGGGCAGCATGCCGTATACCGCCTTCTCGATCACGCGCTCGGGATGTTTGGCGAGCATTGTGGCGAATGGCGTGAACCGTTCATGCCCCATGTAACCGGTATGACGGAAATACTCCTTCTGCTCCGCCTTGCGCCCGGTGACCCGCACTTTCGCCGCGTTGATGACGATCACGTTATCGCCCGTATCCATGTGCGGCGTGAAGATGGGCTTGTGCTTTCCCCTGATGATCCTGGCGACTTCGGAGGCGAGCCGGCCCAGAACCATGCCGTCGGCGTCAACGATGTACCAGTGGTGCTCGATGTCAGCAGGCGTTGCGGAATACGTTCTCATGTGCATCGGTTTCTCGGTCGTCACGCTACTGAGCAGTCCAGTGCGGACTGCGCTCCGTAGCAGGTATCGCGTTTTTCGGCAGACATGTAAGCTACGAAAGGATTTAGCCAATGTCAACGGAACTTGCGCGCGGGACGTCGGTCGCCGCACTCAGTCTTGCATTTCTTGCCCTAGCCGGCTGCGTGCACCGCGTCAGCAGCAATCTCGAGGCCGTCTGCCGCGGAGAACGCGTGGGCAAGCGCATCACACTCATCGTGGACTCCGTCGCGCCACGTGCGGAGCCGGAATTGCAGCGCCTGCGCGGCGCGCGTTTCGATCTGGTGGTCTCCGTGCTCAGCACCGCCCTCACCAGCACGTGTGCGGACCAGATGGGTACCGCGTCGGTCAGCGTCGACGAACTGCCGGATGCGCTCGCGCAGGCCGCCTCGCGGACGCGGGACGCCGACTGGCGCGTGCAGGGTACCGCGATCGTCATCAACCTCAATCCTGGC
>JBOHTE010000125.1:0-22677 GCA_050733555.1 Gemmatimonadaceae bacterium
GCTCACGAGACGCGGCGAATCCGCACGAGCACTTCATCAGCGCGCGCCTCATCAATCGTGAAGGTGAATCCACGCTCCCGGAGAATCGGGAGCAGGAACTGGGGCACGCGCACGTTGACGTGCACGAGCGTACGATCCGGCGGCATGGTCTCGAGCGCGGCCAGCGTTCGCATCATCGGTTCGGGCGGCTCCAGGCCGCGCACGTCGAGCCACTGCTCGTTGGATGCCGCGCGCATGCTGGTGTCCGCGCGTGGCGCCTCCGGCTTGCCGCCTGTTGGCGTCGCCGCGTTCGCGCCGGGCGCCGGCACGCCGGCGCGCCAGAACCAGGCGGACCAGTCGTCGGGCCCATGCTCCTCGGTTTCACAGGCGAAGCCACGCTTGCCGAGCACGGCGCAGAGCGGTACGGGCTCGAACGTGGCGCGGAGCCGGAGCACGTCGGACGCGTCGAGCGCCGCGACGGTCCGCATGATCGTGGAGAACGGTTCGCGCCCGGAGCGGAGATCCTCGCGCACATCCAGCTCCACCACGTGTGCATCGAGTGGGCGTGACGCCGCCGCGGCATGCGCGGGCGGCACCGGTGCATCGGTCGCCGAATTCCGCGGGTCAGCCTCCCCGGCCTGGATGCCCAGTGCGCGATTCAGCTCCCGCACCAACAGATCAGGCGAAACCTTGGCGAGCCGCGCGGCCTGCTCGACTGTGACGAGTCGCGCCATGACGCGCCGCATGGCGCGATTACGTAACTTAGACAATGCGGGCGCGTGCTGTACCAGCACGTCGACGAGCGACTCATCGCGCACGAGCACGTCGCTCACGACATCCGACCGGCGTACCGGTACCATCTCCTGTGTGGTGCTCATTGATGCTGCCCGGTTGCGACATGCAGAATCTGGCCCATGAAAATCACTGTCCCGGCCAAAAAGAGGACCGCACCGCACCGCGTGACGTGCGCCGAGCCCGCGAGCTCGCCCGAGGCGAGCCCGACGACGCCGAGAGTCATCAGAACGAGCTGCGCCTGGGCGATGCGGGCGGAGTAGAGCTGGGCGACCGTGGGAACCGGTCCCTTGCCGATGCGGCCGCGGAAGCGGGTGGTCCAGGTCAGCAGCGGCACGATCTTGTAGAAGAATCCGGACACGTAGAGCACGAGGGTACCGAGCAGGCCAACGGTGATATATGCGGTGGCGAGATGCGTGTGGGCGGCCCCGGATGCCAGCGTCAGCGGGCCGAGCAGGGCACTCACCACGAGAAACCCGAGCGCGACACGCACGAACTGCATCCCCACGTCGATCGTGCGACGAATGCGCTTGCGGTAGAAGCACACGGCCTGCGTAAGGAAGCACGCCACGCCGCCCTCGACGAGAACCACGCCAGTCCAGCTTGCCCACGTGCTGCCGATGGCAAGTCCCGTGGCCAGCAGCGCAACGCCGGGAGCGAGCAACATCAGCGCCCGTGCGGTCCACTTCGTGTTCGCGCCGTGCGCCAGCAGGAACATCGGCAACAGGCGGTGCGACACGCCGACGATCATGATCAACACCCAGCCGAGCAGCGCGATATGCAGATGCGCCGCCAGCATGCGCAGGCGAAGCGCAGCGATGAAGCCGGTGTGCAGGTTGTGCAGCAGCGCGACACCCAGCGACAACGTCGAGAAGAGAAAGAGCAACGCAATCGGAATCGCAGCCCAGGTTGCATCGCGCATGCGCGCGCGCGGCAGCGAGATGCCGATGTTCGTGATGACGAGCAGAATGCCGATGGTGACCAGCGCAATACCGGCGTGATCGAGCGCGAGCCTGCTCGTCGCGACGCCTGTCGCGAACAGCGCCACTCCAGGAACCCAGAGCCAGAAGCTGGCGTGCCCCAGCCGCTCCGAGCGCAACGGCGCTCCCAGCGCCACGGGCAGCAGTTGGCACAACGCTCCGAAGATGGTCGTGGTGATCCACCCGAGGGTGAACAGGTGCGTGATGCCGGCAACGTGGGGCGAGGGATACAGGCCGGCAGCCAGCTCGGGTGCGATCCAGACGAGTCCCACCGCACCCGCCAGCAAAAACACCATGGAGGCCACGAAGTGCTCCGCCGCGAGGTGCAGCGAACCCGACGCGGGCGTCGGCGGGCCGGCGGCGACACCGAGCGCCCGGGCCGCGGCTGGCGGCGACGCCGAAGGCGCCATGATCACACTCATGCGGCGGCACCCTCGCCGCTCTCGCATTGCGCCCAGCCGAGCGTATGGGCCACGCGGTCGGCGACGAGCGAGAAGCTCAGGGATGCGGGGGCGTTCGGTCGCGCCAATACCGTGGGCGTGCCACCGTCGCCTTCGGCCACCATGACCGCGTCGAACGGTATGGCGCCGAGGAAGGGAACGCCCAGTTCGTCAGCGATCGAGTGGCCGGCGCCTGCACCAAATGCGCCAGTCATGTTCTCCACGATGCCGAGCACCGGAACCTCGAGCGTGCGGAACATCGCCGCGGCCTTGCGCGCCTCGGCGAGGGCCACCCGCGGTGGTTGCGTCACCACCACGGCGCCCGAGAGCACGACCGACTGTGCGAGGCTGAGCGGGATGTCCCCGGTGCCAGGTGGCAGGTCCACGACGAGCACGTCCAGTGCGGGCCAGGCCACCCCACGGGAAAACTGCTTGACGGCTTTGGACACCATGGGGCCGCGCCAGATGGCGGGCGATCCCTCACCGAGGAAGAAGCCGAAGCTGATGAATGGGATCCCATGCGCTTCGAGCGGCAGGATGTGTTTCTCCGCCGTGAGCCGTACACGCCCGGCGCCGTCCTCGATGCCGAGCAGGATCGGCAAGCTGGGACCGTAGATGTCCGCGTCAAGCAGACCGGTGCGCAGGCCGCCCCGCGCAAGCGCGAGTGCCAGATTGACCGCTACAGTACTCTTGCCTACGCCGCCCTTGCCGGCTCCTACGGCGATCACGTGCCGCACGGACGCGAGCCGCGCCTGCTCCGCCCATGGATCGCTCACGCCACGCGCCGTCGCGACAGGAGCGGCCGGTGACTCCGGCGGCCCGATCTCGACCGCCACACTACGCGCGCCCAGCCGCGTCAACTCCCCGGTGATCGCGCCGCGCAGTCGCTCGGGAATGCTCGCGTCATCAGTGCGAATGGCAAGGCGCACCTTCACGCGCCCGTCGCAGACACTCACGTGCTGCACCATGTTGAACGACACAATGTCGCGTGTGAGGCCGGGGTAGCGGATCGCGCCGAGCGCTGAGCGCACCGCGTCGTTCGTCAGCTCGACCGTCATGTCCGCACGATCGCCGCTGCGCGGGTGGCGCGACGTGACGCATGTCTCACCTCGCAGGCGGTGTGACAACCGTCACGCGGCGCGTGAACGTGCGGGCGCAACGTTGCTCAGGGGCCGCGGCGCACACGGCCCGTCACACTCCGGAACGGAGCAGCCAATGACCTCGATCGACCCGCGCCTCGATGCCACCTGGCAGGCGCTGCGCATGGTAATCGATCCGGAGCTGGGCGTGAATATCGTCCGGCTCGGCCTCGTGTACGATGTCGTCATGCAGGACGACATCGTCCACATCACACACACCCTCACGACCCGAGGCTGCCCCATGGAGCACGTGATCCGGCAGGGCATCGGCGAAGCCATGGAGACCGTCGAGGACATCGCCGGGATGGCGACGCATCTCGTGTGGGATCCGGCCTGGCACCCCGGCATGATCGAGCAGGACGTGTTTCAGACGTGAGCGCCCTGATGTCAGGCAACGGCTGACGCGTGGCGCCGCAAATGCCGCACGCGTCGCGGCGTATTGCCTGATTGTTGCGCTTCCTCGGCGAGTCGATGTTCCTGCGTGTCCGAAACCGCAGTTCGATTCAACCGCACATGCCGAGGTCGATATGGGCTCGTCTCTACTGTACAAGCTTGCTGCTGGTGCCGGTGCCGCCGTGGTCATTGGCGCATCACTGCACGCCTGCGCCGCGCCCGGGCGCGGCACCACGAACCTGGTGACCGGCGACGCGGCATCCCGGGTGTACGTGCCGCCCGGCTCGTACGACGAGTTCTATGCATTTCTCTCCGGCGGCTACAGCGGACAGGTGACCGTCTACCTGCTCCCCTCCGGCCGGCTCGTGAAGGAGATCCCGGTGTTCTCGCAGTTCCCGGAAACCGGCTACGGATACGACGAGAACACGAAGGCGATGCTGCAGACCACGTATGGCTTCGTCCCGTGGGACGATTCGCACCATCCCGAGTTTTCTCAGACGAACGGTGTTCCCGATGGACGCTGGCTCTTCATCAACGGGAATAACACGCCGCGCGTGGCGCGAATTGATCTCACGCGCTTCGAGACCACCGAGATTCTCCAGATTCCCAACGCCGCCGGTGGTCACGCGTCGCCCTTCACCACCCCGGACAGCAAGTACATCGTCTCGGCCACCCGCTTCAGTGTGCCGGTGCCGAATACCGACGTGCCCATTGAGTCGTATCAAAAGAACTTCAAGGGAACGCTGTCGTTCATCACGGCCGACAAGCCGGGCAAGATGGACATCGCCTTCCAGATCCTCATGCCAGGCTACGACTACGACCTCGGTCACGCGGGGAAGGGGCCGTCGGACGGCTGGTTCTTCTTCAGTTCGTACAACACCGAGCAGGCCTACAGCAAGCTCGAGGTGAATGCATCGAAGAACGACAAGGATTTCGTGGCGGCGGTGAACTACCGCCGCGCGGAGCAGTGCATCGCCCAGGGCAAGGCTCGTGTCGCCCAGGCGGCGTACCTGCATAACTACCGCGATGATGTCACCCACGTGGCCACGAGCGAGCGCAAGACCGGCGTGAAGGTGCTCGACCCCAGGGATTGCGACGGTGTCGTGTACTTCATGCCCACGCCCAAGTCACCCCACGGGGTCGACGTGGATCCGACGGGCGAGTACATCGTTGCCGGCGGAAAGCTGGCCACCGTCATTCCCGTGCACTCGTTCACGCGGATGCAGAAGGCCATTGCGGACAGGCAATTCGAGACGGTGATGGATGGCATTCCGGTCCTGAAATACGAGGCGACCATAGCCGGTGAGGTCAAGAATCCGGGGCTGGGGCCGCTGCACACGGAATTCGACGGCAAGGGCTATGCCTACACCTCGATGTTCATCTCGTCCGAAGTCGTGAAGTGGAAGCTGGGCACCTGGGAAGTGGTGGACCGTGCACCAGTCTACTACTCGGTGGGACATCTCATGATTCCCGGAGGCGACAGCAGGAAGCCCTGGGGAAAGTATCTGCTCTCGCTCAACAAGATCACGAAGGACCGCTATCTGCCAACGGGTCCCGAGCTGTCGCAATCGGCGCAGCTCTTCGACATCAGCGGCGACAGGATGAAGCTGCTGCTGGACTTTCCGACGATCGGCGAGCCGCACTACGCGCAGGCGATTCCGGCCTCGCTCATCAAGGACAAACAGCTCAAGTGGTACAACCTGGCCGAGAACAAGACACCGGGCGTCGTGAAGTCGGAACGCGAAGGCGGAATCGAGCGCCACGGACGCCGTGTGGATGTGCGCATTGCGGCGATCCGCAGCCACTTCGCGCCGGACAACCTTGAAGGCGTGCAGCTTGGTGACACCGTGTACTTCCATGTCACGAACATCGAACAGGACTGGGACATTGTGCACGGCTTCGCGGTGCTCGGCGCCAACACATCGGAGCTCATTCTCCCACCGGGTGCGACACGCACGTTGAAGTGGGTGCCGACCACCACGGGCATCTTTCCCTTCTACTGCACCGACTTCTGCTCCGCGCTGCACCAGGAGATGCAGGGGTATGTGCGCGTGTCTCCCGCCGGATCGTCGGTAGCGCTCACGGCGAACGTCAGCAAGCGCGCGCAGACGCAGATGAGTCGCGCAGCCGCGCTGTCGTCCAGCAGTGGTGATCGGCGATGACCAGAGCCGCACGCTGGCTCACGGGGGCGGCGGGGCTGCTGCTGACGGCGGCCTTCGCCTTCCCCCTCTGGGGGATACAGCTCCGCGCGCCCCAGTATCCCGAGGGATTGGGACTGCTCATCCGGGTCAACACCGTGACGGGTGCACGCCCGACGGATCTCAACAACATCAATGAGCTGAATCACTACATCGGCATGCGGGCGATCGATCCGGATGCGATTCCGGTGCTGCGCATCATGCCCTGGGTGCTTGGCGCGCTGGCGGCGCTCGCCATCGTCGTGGCTCTCGTGGGCCGGCGCCGCCTGCTCGTGGCGTGGCTGGCCGCATTCGGCGTGGCGGCCGTCGCCGGCCTCGCGGAGTTCTGGTGGTGGGAATACGACTACGGTCATCACCTGGACACGGCACAAGCGATCATCACCGTGCCGGGCATGACCTATCAGCCCCCAATCATTGGCGCCAGGCAGCTGCTCAACTTCACCGCCATCTCGTGGCCGGCGACAGGCGGCGTGCTGATTGCCCTGGCACTGCTGGCCAGCATCGCGGCGCTCGTGCACTCCATGCGCGGCTCGCGTGCGGCGCGAACCCATTCGGGAGCGGCGGCCCTGGTTGGCGCCGCGGCGCTGCTGCTGTGCGTCGGCCGGCCAACGGACGCAGTGGCGCAGCAGACGATCGAGGTCTCTCCGAATGGCCCGGTGCGCTCGATCGGCGCCGCCATCGGACGGGCCGCACCTGGCGCGCACATCATTGTGCGCCCGGGTGTCTACCATGAACCCATGATCGTCGTGGACCGCATGGTGGAGATCACCGGAGTCGGCATGCCGGAGGTGCAGGGCGACGGAACGCACCAGCTCATGGGTATCGCCGCCGACGATGTCACGGTGCGCGGGCTGCGTTTCGTCAATGTGCGCACCAGCTACGTCGAGGACCGGGCCGCCATCAAGGCGGCTGGCGTGCACGGGTGCGTGATCGCCGATAACCAGGTGGACAGCACGTTCTTCGGGATCTACCTCGCGCAGGTCAGTGACTGCCGCGTCACGGGCAACGTGCTGCGGGCGCGGGGCAGCGCCGAAGTCGCGTCGGGCAACGGAATTCATCTCTGGAATTCCCAGCGCATCGTGATCGCCAACAATCACGTGAGCGGATTTCGTGACGGGATCTATTTCGAGTTCGTGAAGGCGAGTCACGTCGAGCAGAACCTGAGCGAGCAGAATCTGCGCTACGGGCTCCACTTCATGTATTCGGATGACTGCGTCTATCGCGGCAACGACTTTCGCCAGAATGGTGCCGGGGTAGCGGTGATGTACACGCGGCGCGTCGAAATGACAGACAACCGCTTCGAGGACAACCGGAGCCCCGCGGCGTACGGTCTGCTGCTCAAGGAAATCAGCGACAGCCGGCTGGAGCACAATGTGTTCGCGCGCAATACCAACGGACTGCAGGCAGACGGTGCTACCGGGCTGCAGGCAGACCGGAATGTATTCACGAACAACGGGTGGGCCGTGAAGCTCGAGGCCAGCACGGCAGGTGCCCGCTTCACGCGCAACAACTTCCTGGCGAACACCTTCGATCTGGTGACGAACAGCCGCCAACCGGCCGACACGCTCGATGGCAACTACTGGGACAGTTACACGGGCTACGACATCGATCACGACGGGGTAGGGGATGTCCCCCACCATCCGGTGCGGCTCTTCTCGATGCTCGCCGCGCGCGCAACGCCGGCGCTCGTCCTGCTGCGGAGCGCCTTCGTCGGATTGCTGGACTCCGCCGAGCAGGCCATGCCAGCGCTCACTCCGGAAACACTCGCGGACATGCACCCTGCCATGCGGCCCCTGCCATGATCGAAATCACCGGCTTGGACAAACGCTTCGGGGCGCTGCACGTGCTGAACAGGCTGGACCTGCGCATCGCGCCGGGTCGCGTCATGGCCATCGTCGGCCCCAACGGAGCCGGGAAGACGACGCTCATCAAGGCCCTGCTCGGTCTGGTCCGTCCGGACGACGGCAGCGTTCGCATCAAGGATACACTTGTCAATGGCGACGTGAGTTACCGCGCCGGCATTGGCTACATGTCCCAGATCGTCCGCTTCCCGGAGAATCTGACCGGGCAGGAGCTCATCGCGCTGCTGACGCACCTGCGCGGGACCGCTGCGCCGCGTGATGAGGAACTGATCGAGGCATTTGCCCTGGGCCCGCATCTGCGCAAGCCGGTCAGGACGCTCTCCGGTGGGACACGCCAGAAGATCAACGCCGTTCTGGCGTTCCTCTTCCAGCCCGAACTACTCGTGCTCGATGAGCCGACGGCGGGACTGGATCCCCTGTCGAGCAGCATTCTCAAGGACAGGATTCTCACCATCCGTGGAGCGGGCCGGACGGTCATTCTCACGTCGCACATCATGAGCGAGCTGGAGGAGCTGGCCGACGATGTCGCGTTTCTCGTGGACGGCCGGGTGGCGTACGTCGGTACGCTGTTCGACCTCAAGCACATGACGAGCCAGACGAATCTCGAGCGTGCCGTTGCCGTGATGATGCGGCGCGGGATGGCCGCATGACGACGATCTGGAAGGTCACGGGTTATGGGGTGCGCAACCTCATTCGCAGCCGCTGGCTGCTGGTCTACACGCTCTTCTTCCTCGCGGCGGCCGAGGGGCTGCTCCGGTTTTCGGCCGATGGGGCGAAAGCGTTGCTCAGTCTCACGAGCGTCGTGCTCTTCGTGGTGCCCCTCGTGACCGTCGTCTTCGGCACCGTGTACGTGTACGGCGCGCGCGAATTCACCGAGTTGCTCCTGGCGCAACCGGTGCGACGCAACCAGCTCTTCACCGGGCTCTATCTGGGGCTCACGGTGCCGCTCGCGACGGCGCTCGCCGCGGGGATCGCGATTCCCTTCGCGATGCATGGCATGGCGCGGGCCGCGGATGGCGGCACGCTCGCCGTGCTCGTCGTCGCCGGCGCTGCGCTCACCGCCGTGTTCACTGCGTTGGCGTTCCTGATCGCGCTGCGCGTGGAAGACCGGCTGCGCGGAGTTGGTGTGGCGATCGGCATCTGGCTGTTGTTCGCGCTCTTCTACGACGGCCTGCTGCTGCTGCTTGTCGCCCTGTTTGCGGACCACGCCATGGAGAAGCCCGTGCTCGCGATGGTGCTGGCGAATCCGGTGGATCTGGCCCGTGTGCTGTTGCTCCTGCGCTTCGATCTCGCGGCGCTCATGGGCTACACGGGCGCGGTCTTCCAGCGACTCTTCGGCGGGTGGACCGGTTCGGTGCTGGCTGCGACCGCACTGGCGCTCTGGGTCGCGATTCCGGTCGCCATCGGGCAGTGGGTTTTCCGGCGCAAGGATTTCTGATCATGCGCCGGGTCCACGCCGGCTGGTCTGCATGCCCGGCCGGCTGTCCTTCACGTTTTCACCGACTCATTCAGCGAGAACGCTACCAATGATCACACGGAACGCACTGCATCACGGCATGATCCTCGCGAGCGCACTGGCGCTCGTGGCCTGCGGCGGCACGAAGACGGGCGACAGCACCTCGGCTCCCGGCGCGGCGACAGGCGCGGCCGCGGGCGCGGCGCCGGCGGTCACCGGACCGGCGCCCGGACGAAAGGTCGTCGTCGTGGAACTGCATACGGACGAAGCCGGCAACTACTTCAAGCCCAGCAAGCTGGAAGTGGAGCAGGGCGATGTCATTCGCTTCACGCTCGTGACCGGCGTGCACAACGTGCACTTTCTGCCGGATTCCAATCCGGGCCGCACCGGCTTGCCGCCCGCGAGCGATCTGCTGCAGCTTCCCGGGCAGAGGCTGGACATCCCCGTCACCATGCCCAAAGGACACTACTACTTTCAATGCGATCCGCATGCCGCGCTCGGAATGCGCGGTCACCTCGAGGTCGAAGACTAACGAGCAGAACATGTCCGCGACGACTCAGGTACCGACAACCACCGCGGCCGACATCCAGCGCTATCGCGGGAACCTGCAGGGTGAGGTGGACAGCGCAACGCTGTATCGCGCGATGGCGGCGACGGAGCATCAGCCGCAGCTCGCCAGTGTGTACCAGCGCTTGGCCGCGACTGAGGATGAGCATGCGGCGCGCTGGGAGCAGTTGCTGCGGGAGGCAGGCGCGTCCGTGCCGGCGCGTCGCGCCGGCTGGCGTGTGCGCGTGCTGGTGAGCCTGGCGCGGCGGTTCGGCGCCAGTCTGATTCTCCCGGTCGCGATCGGCCGGGAGGCTGCCGATTCTGGCGAATACGATCGACAGCCGGAATCCAGCGGAACGGTCATGCCCGAGCAGGAACGCCTGCACGGACGCTTGCTGCGTGCGATCGCTGGCTCGAGCCGGGACGGCGTTGAAGGCTCGATACTCGCACGGTACGAGGGTCGGCATCGCACCATCGGTGGAAATGCATTGCGTGCGGCCGTCCTTGGCGCGAACGATGGACTCGTCTCGAACCTGAGCCTCGTCATGGGCGTGGCCGGCGCCGCTCTGTCCGAGCGGGTGCTGCTGGTTACCGGCATCGCCGGGTTGCTGGCCGGCGCGGGCTCCATGGCAATGGGGGAGTGGCTATCCGTGCAGAGCTCGCGCGAGTTGAACGAGCGCCAACTCGGCATCGAACAACAGGAGCTGACCACGGCACCGGAGGAGGAAGCCGAGGAGTTGGCACTGATCTACCAGGCCAAGGGACTGCCGGAAGATCAGGCCCGCTCGCTTGCCGCCCGACTGCTGTCCACGCCGGACACCGCGCTCGATACTCTCGCGCGCGAGGAGCTGGGCATTGACCCCCGCGAGCGCGGCGGATCGCCGTGGGAAGCCGCCATTACCTCGTTCTTCCTCTTTGCGGCAGGCGCGATCGTGCCGGTGCTTCCCTTTATATTCCTGCGGGGAACCACCGCGCTCATCGCCAGCATTACGGTGAGTGCGGCTGCGCTTTTTCTCATTGGCGCCGGCATCACGCTCCTCACGGGGAGGAGCGTGATCCGTTCCGGCATGCGGTCGCTGCTCATCGGGCTGGGCGCTGCGGGTTTGACCTATGCCGTGGGCCGACTCATCGGCGTGAGTGTCACTGGATGACCGGCGTCCGATCCGTAGCCCGAATGCGATGCTCGCCGGCTGCATGGCCATCTCAACGGGTTCATGGCGGGCACGCGCGGCGTCCGGCGGCGCCAGCAACACCGAACAGCGCGCCGCGCGCAGGAGCTTCGTGGCCACGCTGCCGAGCAGCAGTCGCTCGAGTCCCTTGCGCCCATGGCTTCCCGCCGCAATGAGCTCCGCTGGTGTGCGATGCGCGAGCGCAATGAGCTGCTCGGCGGGATCGCCCTGCATCACGACGACGTTGAAGTGATTCACGCCCGTCGGATCGATCTCCGCGATCATTCGCTCGGCCGACGCTGCCACGCCCGTCCGGTACACCCGTTCCCATTCGACGCGTCCTGCGTCGAGCAGATCGATCTCCGGCATGACGTGCGCGAGCGTCACCTGTGCCCCATGGGCGATGAACTGCATCGCGACACGTGCGGCGTTCAAGCTGGACACGCTGAAGTCCGTGGCCATCAGCGCGCGGGCCGGTAGTCCCGTCGTGTCCTCCGTTACGGCCAGCACCGGCACCGTGGCGGCGCGGCTCACGTGCAGCACGGTTTCGCCGCCGAGCAGGCGGTCGGACGGCGCGTGGCGCCCAATGCCCAGCACGATGACGGCACTACCGTCCGCCCGCGCCGCGTCGACGATCGCGGCGCCCACGGAACCGGTGCGGCAGGAGATGTTCCAGCCGTCGCTCCCCTTGCCAACCACGTTACGCAACTGCGTGCGGATCTGTTCGTCCCGGAGCGCGCACCGCTCCTCTTCCAGCCGCTCATCCGGGACGAAGACGGGTCCGAACCCATAGTCATAGACTGGCAACGGCTCGAGGACGGTGATGACCTTCACCTTCGCGTCGAGCCGTGAGGCCAATGCCTCGGCTGCGCGCAGTGCGCCCGCCGCACCTGCCTTGCCATGCGTCCCTACCAGAATCGAGTGCCGCATTGGTGCCTCCTGTCGTGGGGCGGCGCAGAGCTTCTGGCCGCGGGAATCGCCCTCGTGCGTGCAGGAGCACGCACCGACGTTGACTCATGTGACACAATGCGACAGGTCCCGTGCGCAGACGATCGGGCGAACTCCGTGACCTGTGTAGGGCAAAGGCCGATGCGGGGGGAATGTCAGCCAATCCCTGACACCGGCGTGCGCGGATCGCGCACGAAAGTTCCAGCATCTCCCGACACCCCCGAAGGCACGCGACGGCGATCATACGGGCACGAACCACGAACGATCCACCCCGGAGGGGGACCATGATCCGCAAGCGAGTGCTGTTCACGACAATTGCCGCGGGAGCAACCGTGCTGGCGACCGGCGCCTTCGTCAGGGGGAACCACCCGCGTGTGTCGGTGGCACGAACGGATTTCGCGCACACCGTTACGCCGACCACGCCCGCCTACCTGGCACAACTGCCTCCGCTCGATCCCGCACCCGTGAAAGAGTTCCGCATTCCGATCATGGATGCGAAGCTGCAGGTCGCATCGGGCATCACCTACGAAGGATGGACGTTCGGCGGCACGGTGCCGGGTCCCGTGATGCACGTGCGCCAGGGGGATCTGGTGAAGATCACCGTGGTCAACGAGACCCCCATGCCGCACTCGATCGACTTCCATGCGGCGCGCATACCGGCGAACGTGGCCTATCGCGCAATCATGCCCAGGGACTCGCTGCAGTTCGAATTCACCGCGACCGACCCCGGCGCATTCCTCGTGCACTGCGGCACGCCGCCGGTGCTCATGCACCTCATGCAGGGCATGTACATGGCCATGATCGTGGATCCGCGCGATGGCTGGGGCACGAAGGCCGATCGGGAGTTCGTCCTGGTGCAGAGCGAGTTCTACGCGAAGGAAGGTCATGGCGAAACGGATGCGCAGCCGGACTACGCCGCGGCGCAGGAGAAGGAGGCGAGCCAGGTGGTATTCAACGGCCGCGCGTTCCAGTACAAGGACCATCCGCTGCAGGTCAAGGTCGGTGATCGCGTGCGCCTCTACGTTGTGAATGCGGGTCCGAGCCTCACGAGCGACTTCCACATCGTGGGCGCGATCTTCAATCGGGTGTACCCGGATGGCGATCCCGCGCACGTGTTGAACGATGTGCAGACGTATGCCGTGCCGGCGGGCGGCGGCGCCGTGTTCGAAACCGTGTTCGACGCGAAGCAGAGTGGGGAAGGACTCTACGCCTTCGTGACCCACAGCTTCGCGGACGCCCAGAAGGGCGCAGTCGGCCTCATTCAGGTGGGCACACCGAAGCAGTTCGCGACGATGGATCATTGAGTCGCGGCAGGACGGGTGGTTCGGGGCCGGGCACCTGCGGGTGTCCGGCCCGTTTGCAGCTCGCCCATTGCCATTCCGCAGCGCCCGCTCGATGATACGCATCATGACTGCCAGGACGAACCCCGGCGATGCAATTCCCCGCCGGATCATCGGCTTTCACCAGGACGACGAGCACCACTGGGTGGCTGACCTGGAGTGCGGTCACACGCAGCACGTGCGGCACGATCCACCCTGGCAGGTGCGCGAGTGGGTGACCACCGCCGCAGGACGCACGAGTCATCTCGGCACCACGCTGCTGTGCATCGGGTGCGTGGCTGGCGACGATTCCTGAACCGTCGGTCAGCGGCGCAGTCGCACGAAGTAGATTTTCTCCGTCACGCTGTTCGCCGCATAACGGCGCCGTTCGTGATCGCGATCCGCGCGATAGCGCGCATAGTGCTGCTCATAGACGCGGAAGCTCGACGCGACGCCATGGTCGCGAAAGATGCGGCGGATCTCTGTTTCCGGAATGATCCCTTCGCTGTTGTAGCTCATGAGCACGTAGCGCGCGTCGGCCTGGCCGATCAATTCATCCAGCGCCTCGACGCATCCGCCGCGGGTAGACCAGCGCGATTTCCGGTCGCCATCCGGAATGAGACCGGTCTTGCCGCGCACCTCGGGTTCGGCGTGAAGCCAGCCAGTGGCGATGATTTCCGGGACGTGATAGTAGGCGCTGTACTGTCGTGTGTTGTAGGGCGGGTCGAGGTAGAGCAGCTCATGTCGGCCGACGTCGCGCACCACCTGATTGGCGTCGCCCAACGTGGCGCGACACGCGAGTCCGGTGCCAGCCACGATATCGGGCAACTCGAGTCGCAAAGCACGGCGCGCATTGGACTGCCAGGTCTTGACGTATGCGGCGTAGATCCCGGTGGTGTTGGCCACCGCATCGGCGCCTTCGAGCAATGACGCGAGCAGCAACGCCTGTTCGTGGTCGGTCAGCAGCGCCGCGGATCGCCATTCATGGATGCGCGTACGCACGGCATCGATGCGCTGCCCGTTCGTGGCGGTGAAGTACATGCGGTCGCCGTCCTGGCCGCCGGTTGCATGCCTTGAATACTCCCGGGTCACAAAGCCGGCGCAGCGCGGCAGCGCATGCTCGAGATAGCAGAGCACCTGGCATGCCGCGCGACGCGGATCCGTGGCGACGGCCACGGGTTCCGGCGGAGTGGCCAGCATCGTGTCGGTGCAGCGCTGACAGTGCGGATCGTCGCGGCTCTCGCGCAGCGCGACGTCTGCCTCGAAGAGCGCGGCAAAGCCGGGCAGCGCATCGAGCTCGATGCCCGACTGCTGCAGGATGTAGCTGTACGTCATCAGATCGCACGACCAGACCTCGAACCCGCGGCGCTTCAGGAAGCGGCTGACGCTCGCTGTCCCCGCGAACGCGTCGAAGGCGCGACCGCCGCGAATGGCGTTCTCATCCAACACACTGCCAATGAAGGCCAGCAGTCTGGTCTTGTTTCCCAGATATCGCATTCCCGTGGGGTGATACGGCGTGAATTCGACGCGCGTCGGGGAATCTCCGTCCCGCGGGCCTCCCTGTCTGTCCGTCGCGTCACCGTGTAGCACAGCCCTTGCAGCCGAAGTGCCCGATCCTCAATCCAAAGGTACTGTCATGCTCAAGACTCGCCGCCTGGGTCGCCAGGGGCTCACAACGTCATCGCTCGGACTCGGCTGCATGGGGATGTCCGAGTTTTATGGCGGTCGCGACGACAGGGAATCGCTCGCGACCATTCATCGCGCCATCGAGCTCGGCGTCACGTTGCTGGATACCGCAGACATCTACGGGCCGCACACGAACGAACAGCTCGTCGGTCGCGCGATCAAGGGGAAACGCGATCGCGTCATCCTCGCCACCAAGTTTGGCGTTGTACGAGACCCGGGCAACCCGCGCGCCCGCGCGGTGAACGGCCGCCCCGAGTACGTGCGTGCATCCTGTGAAGGCTCACTCGAACGACTCGGCGTCGACGTCATCGATCTCTACTATCAGCATCGCGTGGATCCCGGCGTGCCCATCGAGGAGACCGTTGGCGCCATGGCCGAACTCGTGCAAAGGGGCAAGGTGCGCTTTCTCGGACTCTCCGAGGCTGCGCCCGAAACGCTGCGTCGTGCGCACGGGGTACACCCGATCAGCGCGCTGCAGATGGAGTATTCCCTCTGGAGCCGCGACGCCGAAGACGGGGTGCTCCCCACGTGTCGCGATCTCGGCATCGGATTCGTGGCATACAGTCCCCTGGGACGCGGCTTTCTCACTGGTCGCTTCAAGACGGTGGATGACCTGCCCGCGGATGACTATCGGCCGAGTTCTCCGCGTTTTCAGGGCAGGAACTTCGCAACGAATCTCGAGCTGGTCCAGCACATCAAGGAACTTGCGAGGCAACGCGGCTGTACACCATCACAGCTCGCGCTGGCCTGGGTGCTGGCGCAAGGGCAGGAGATCGTCCCGATTCCAGGTACCAAGCACCGCCGATATCTGGAGGAGAATATCGCGGCGGCGGATATCACCCTGACCTCATCCGAACTGGCGCGCATCAATGCGATCGCACCCAGAGGAGTGGCCGCGGGGGATCGGTATCCGGAAGCGATGATGCAATCACTCGGTCGCTGACGACAGCACCGGAGGTGGCGGCGGCATCAAGGTGAACGCATCAAGGTGAACGCATCAAGGTGTACTAATGAACGGGCTGCTCACTGGCGCTACGACGGTTTGCCTCTGGCCCGCATGTTGCCCATTGTGCAGTTCGATGGTCAACGAGCCTCGAGCAGGTTGCGGAACAGACAGCGTGCGCGAGGCCATCGCACTGAAGGTGTGATCATGACGAAAATGAAGCTTGGTATGGCGGCCCTAGGTCTGTCGCTTCTCCTTGCACCCGCGGCGCAGGCGCAGTTCGGAATCAAGGCAGGGGCGTCCTTCGGGAGCATTTCCAATCAGGGTGTCCTGCCGGGAGATCTATCCGACCGGACCGGCTTTACGGGCGGCCTCACCGCCAATGCCAGCTTCGGCATCTTCGGCGTCGGCGTCGATGCACTCTATGCCCAGCGCGGCGCCAAGTCCGATGCACCCGATGCGCTGGCCGCAACGCGGCTGGACTACGTCGACGTCCCCATCTATCTCACAGCCGGGATTCCAGTGGGCGTCGTCAGACCATACATCTACGCCGGTCCCCAGATGTCCTTCGAGGTGAGCTGTCGCACCTCGAACGGATTCGACTGTCCTGACACGGGACGACCGAAAACAGATTATGCCGCCGTGGTGGGCGCCGGAGTCCGATTGGGTGGCGTGCTGGGTCTCGAAGGACGCTATATCTACGGATTGCGCGACCTGAAGCTCTCGACCGTGACGAGTGGAACCAGTTACAAGAATCGGTCATTCATGATTCTGGTCAGCCTGGCGCACTGAGAGCCTCCTCGCAGCTGCGTAGAGCACTGCAGAGCGGGCTCGGCAGACTGCCGAGCCCGGTCTGTATCCGGTTATCCGGGCACCGCGGCGGCGGATGGCGCATATTGCGCTTCACGGTGTATCAGATGGCGACCACACACCGACAGAAATGGGAGACAGCATGAGGCAAGCACCGCGATCAGTCGCGCGAACAGGTGTCGCGCTCGCCGCCGCATTCCTCTGCCTTGGCGTCGCGCGGACCACGCGTGCGCAGACGCCGGCTACCTGGAGCCAGTCCATGACGTATCAGAAGCCATCCGAAAAGGATCTGCAAAAGAAGCTCACGCCGCTGCAGTTCGATGTCACGCAGCATGCAGCCACCGAGACACCGTTTCACAATGCCTACTGGAACAACCATGAGGCAGGCATTTACGTGGATGTCGTCTCGGGTGAGCCGCTGTTCAGCTCGCTGGACAAATTCGACTCGGGCACGGGCTGGCCTAGCTTCACCAAGCCGCTGGAGCCCGGCGACATCAAGACCAAGGAAGACAACTCGCTCATGATGGATCGCACCGAGGTGCGCTCGGCGCATGCCGACTCGCATCTGGGTCATCTGTTCAACGACGGACCGGCACCTACAGGTCACCGCTATTGCATGAACTCGGCGGCCATGCGGTTCATTCCGGTGAGCGAACTCGCGGCCCAGGGGTACGGCAAGTATTCGGCGCTCTTCCAGCCCCACACACAGAACCAGACGGCAACGGCGCATCACGAAGGCCACGCGGCCGCGCCGAAACATCCCTGACGGTCGGATGACGAGTGCGGTACGCGCCGCACTCGTCCCGGCAAAATCATCGAGGTATCCCCCGTGCGCTCCCCAGTTCTGTTCGGTACCGTGGTATGCGGTCTCGCGCTTGCGGCGACGGCACTCGCGGGCAGCGTCTCGCATGCGTCGTCGTCCCCGGTGCATCTGCCCGATCCCACCGTTGACGAGCCGCTCGCGACGCACTCTGGCACGAGTACGGCGGTGCTGGCGGGCGGCTGCTTCTGGGGGCTGCAGCTGGTGTTCCAGCACGTGAAGGGCGTTACCGGAGTGACGGCAGGCTACGCCGGGGGGACTTCCGGCACCGCCACGTATGATCAGGTCAGTACAGGTGAGACCGGACACGCCGAGTCCGTGCGCATCACGTACGATCCCTCGCGCGTCACGTATGGGCGGCTGCTGAAGGTGTTCTTTTCCGTCGCGACCGATCCAACGGAGTTGAATCGCCAGGGACCGGACGTGGGCTCGCAGTACCGGTCAGCGATCTTCTATGGCAACCAGGAGCAGCAGCGCGTCGCCGCCGCGTATATCGCGCAGCTCGGTTCCACGAAGTCCTTTTCGGCACCTATCGTCACGCAGGTCGTTCCGCTGAAGGGATTCTTTGCGGCGGAAGACTACCATCAGGACTTCGCGATCAAGCATCCGGACTACCCGTACATCGTGATCAACGACGCGCCCAAGCTGAAAAACCTCGCGGCGGAGTGGCCTGCGCTGTACCAGACGGCGGCCGCACGCTGATACGCACGCTGCCGCGGCCGGAGTCGTCCCGTCAGTTCATGCGCGCCTGAAAGTAGATAGGCACCAGGATCCGCTGCGCCACGTGACAGCCGGCGCGCGTGGCAGGCGAAAACCGCCAGTGCTTCACGGCACCGCGCGTGGCGTCGACGAATGCTCGCGTGCTCTGGCTGTCCGCGGGCGAGCCGAGCGCGAGCGGGGTGATGTGGAGACTGTTGTCATCTACCGAGCCATTGGGACGCACGACAAACTCGGCCAGGATGTCGGCCCACTCACCCTTGCCTTCCGCGCGCGATGGATAGCCGGGCGGGAGCGCCCTGGGTGCGAGTCGCGCGCTCCGCGTCACCGTGCGCGGCTCTGCGACGCGAAAGAGCGGCTGCTGAATGGCGCCGGAGTCCGCGCGCAGTGAGATGGTGAATCGAAGGCGGACACTGTCGCGCGGGAAGTCCGCCGGGAAGGGCACGAACAGACGCCCGTCTGTATCGCGACTCAGCCAGTCACGGAGAGAGTCCGCATACGCGCCCGCATCCGCGAAGACGACCTGCGCGCCCGTGATCCCTCCGGACTTGTGCAGAACGAAATCCACCGCCGAACGCAGGATGAGATGCGGTCCGGGCGTCAGCTTCGTCGACGTGCCGTGGCGCGGCAGCGACTGGGCACCGCGCAGCGATGTCACCACGAGGCCGGCGTTCACGTCCACCTGGGCGACGCCGTGCGGCTCCGGCACATCGTCGGACAGCGCCGCCAACGCCGTCTGGAGCAGGACACGTGGCGCCGTGGTGTCGGCGCCGATGCCGGAGATCGAGGCGATGGCGGTGCCCAACAGCACGTCTGTCCTGATCGAATCACAGGCGGACGCGTCGCTCCGATCCTGCGCGCGGAGTGAGCCGGCGGCGACGAGCACGCCGAACAGCGTCACAATGACAGTCCGGACGTGGCGCATCAGCATGGTCCCTCAGCTGGCGAGTTTGTTCGCCGCATTGAGCGCCGCCACCTTGTAGCACTCGGCGAGTGTGGGATAGTTGAACACGGTGTCGAGAAAGTAGTCGAGCCCTCCGCCCAGACCCAACACGGCCTGTCCGATGTGCAGCAACTCTGTGGCCCCACTCCCGATGATGTGCACGCCGAGCAGGCGGCGCGTCTCGCGGTGAAAGAGCATCTTGAAAAAGCCGCTGTCGTCGCCGAGAATCTGGCCGCGCGCGATCTCGCGATAGCGCGCCACTCCCACTTCGTAGGGCACGTGTGCCGCCGTCAACTCGTGCTCCGGCGCTCCCACCATGGACACTTCCGGAATCGCGTAGATGCCAATCGGGAAGTGGGTCGTCATGGGGTGCGCCGGTGCGCCGAGCGCATAACAGGCAGCGAGCCGGCCCTGCTCGCTCGACGTGGCCGCGAGACTGGGATAACCAATGACGTCCCCGGCGGCAAAGATGTGCGGCACGGACGTCCGGAACGTGGCATCCACGGCGATGCGTCCCCGATCGTCCGCCACGAGCCCGGCCCGGTCCAGCCCCAGACCGGAGGTGGCACCGATACGGCCTACGGAGAACAGCACCATGTCGGAAACGATGCGTTTCCCCGACTCGAGCTCCAGCACGGCGCGGCGCGGTGGCCCCTCGCGAATGTCGAGTCGCGACACCGCTTCACCACCCCGGAACGCAACGCTCCGGTCACGAAGCTGGTGCAGCAGCTCGTCCACGATCTCTCCGTCGAGGAATTCCAGCGGGCGAGTGCGCTTGTCCACGACGGTGACTTCCACGCCGAGCGCGGCGAACATCGATGCGTATTCGATGCCGATCACGCCGGCCCCGACCACCGCGAGCGTACGCGGCAGCGCCCGCAGCCCACAGATGTCGTCGCTCGTGATGATGACATCGCCGTCGGGCGTCGCACACGGCGGCGGCGCGGCCGTCGTCCCCACGGCGATGAGCACCGAGTCGGCCTCGAGCTCCGTGGCGCCCTCGCCGGCGCGGACCCGAATGCGATGCGGGTCGATGAACGACGCCTCGCCACGCACCACATCCACGCCGTTGCGCTGAAGCTGCTGCGCGATGACGTCGGCCTCACGACACATGACCTGGTCCACGCGTGCGAGCAGTTGTTGCGCGGTCGGTCGCTGCGGCATTACCCCGGCGGTCGGGGCGTCCGCGAAGGCCTCACGGATCATGGTCCGGGCAACGGCTTCCCGGAACGTCTTGCTCGGAATGGTTCCGGTGGCGACACAGACGCCGCCGAGTGCACCACGTCGCTCGATCACCGCGACACGCTTCCCGAGTTTGGCGGCCTGCACCGCCGCGCGCTGGCCGGCGGGGCCGCTGCCTATGCACACGAGTTGGTAGGACAATTCCGGTTGGCGGGGTTGGAGTGAGGGTGGAATATGTGACACCGGATGTACTATCGTCGAGATGCCGCCGTCGAGATGCCGTCGTGGCGCCCACACCTCACACCCGTGTCCCATGCCCATCCTCGCGCTCAACAGCGGTTCCTCGAGTCTCAAGTTTGCGCTTTACGACCTGCGGCAGGCAGAAACGCGACTGCTGGCCGGAACGGTGGACGGCATTGGGGGCGACGCGCCCAGCGCGAGCATCACCAGGGGAACAGGCAAGGCCACGGAGGAGCGCTTGCGCGCCACGACGCCTGCCACTGCACTCGAGTGGCTGGTGGGGCTGCTCGAGCGCGAAGGTCACGTCGGCGGCATCCGCGGTGCGGGACACCGCCTGGTGCACGGCGGCTCGCGGTTCGAGGAACCGGTGCGGGTGACCCCGGCGATCGTCAGATCGCTCCGGGAGCTCGTACCCCTGGCACCGCTGCATCTGCCGCGTGAGCTCGACGCACTCGAGGCGCTCTCCCGGTTGCTTCCCGCCGTGCCGCAGGTTGCCTGCTTCGATACCGCTTTTCACCGCTCGATACCGCGCGTGGCCCAATGGTTCGGGTTGCCACGAGCCCTCGCGGAACGGGGTGTGCAGCGCTACGGGTTCCACGGACTGTCGTGCGAATACGTCGTGGACCATCTGCGACGCGAAGGACGCCTCGGGCGCCGGACCGTGATCGCGCACCTGGGCAGCGGCGCGAGTCTTACGGCGGTTCGCGATGGCGCCAGCATTGACACGAGCATGGGACTGACGCCGAACGGCGGTTTCCTCATGAGTACGCGATCCGGCGATCTCGATCCCGGTGTGCTCCTGTACCTCATGCGCGCGGAAGGGCTGTCTGTCGATCAGGCTGCCGAACTGGTGTCCACACGCTCGGGTCTGCTCGGTGTATCGGAGCGCACCGGCGACATGCGGGAGCTGCTCGACCATGAGTCCACGGATATGCGTGCGGCGGAGGCCGTGAATATGTTCTGTTATGGGGTGCGCCGATTCCTTGGCGCCTATATGGCGGCGCTCGGCGGGCTCGATACGCTCGTGTTCACCGGCGGCATTGGAGAGCACGCGCCGCTGGTGCGCGAGCGCATCTGTCAGGGGCTCGAGGCGCTGGGCATACACCTCGACGCCGAACGGAACCAGGCCAGCGCGACCGTGGTATCGCGCGAGGGTGCGGCGGTGGCCGTCCGGGTCATCGGCGCGAATGAAGAATTGATGATCGTACGACACGCGGCTCGCCTGCTGGCGTGACGCCCGCCGTGCGTGACAGGAGGTGTGTCATGACGCAGACCCGGGAGCGACTCGATCAACTCCAGATGCTGTTTCGCGCGGCGAATTACCTGAGCCTCGCCGAGTTGTACCTGTGCGACAACGCGCTGCTCCGGCGACCGCTCGAACCCCGCCATATCAAGAAGCGACTGCTGGGGCACTGGGGTACGGTGCCGGGCATCAATCTCGTGTACGCGCATCTGAATCGGCTCATCCAGGATACGAGCGTGCGCGCGCTGTACGTCGTGGGCACTGGACATGGCGCGCCGGGCGTACTGGCGAATGTCTATCTGGAAGGTACGCTCACGGAGCGCTATCCCGAATACGCGCTCGACGAAACAGGTCTCAACCGGTTCGTGCGCGCGTTCTCCTGGCCCGGAGGATTCCCCAGCCATGTGACCGCGCTCACGCCAGGCTCGCTGCACGAGGGCGGTGAGCTCGGCTACTCGCTGGCGCACGCCGCGGGCGCGGCGCTCGACGATCCCGATCTGTTCGTCACGTGTCTCATTGGCGATGGCGAGGCGGAGACCGGACCGCTCGCTGCCGCATGGCACTCCCACCGCTTCATGAACCCGGCCAGCGACGGGATGGTGCTCCCCATTCTGCATCTCAACGGGTACAAGCTCTCCGGCCCTTCCATTCTTGCGCGCTTCGCCGAACGCGAGCTGCGCGAGTTCTTCACGGGCATGGGCTATGAACCGCGCGAGGTGGCGGGGCATGATCCCCTGCCGGTGCACCGGGAGATGTGGTCCGCGATGGACTGGGCCCATGGACTGCTCCGCGAGCGCCAGGCGCAGGCGCGCGCCGGTCATCTGGACAATCTGCCGCGCCCGCCGGTGATCATCCTGCGTACACCCAAGGGG
>JBOHTE010000126.1:0-2431 GCA_050733555.1 Gemmatimonadaceae bacterium
ACCACCTCGCGCGGCGCCGTCGGCACGCCCGCGTACATGGCGCCCGAGCAGGCCATGGGGGAGCGGGTGCTCACGCGGGGTGTGGACATCTACGCACTCGGCTGCGTGCTCTACGAAATGCTCGCCGGCGAGCCTCCCTTCGCCGGCCCCACGGCCCAGGCCATCGTGGCCCGCGCCATGACGGAAAATCCGCGAAGCCTCGTGGCGCAGCGACACACAGTGCCGGCCAGCGTGGATGCGGCGGTGCGCAAGGCGCTCGAGAAGCTTCCCGCCGACCGGTTCACCACCGCCGGTGAATTCCGCGGCGCGCTCGCTGCCGGCGCTCCCGCCGTCAGCGTACGGCGCGAGTCAGGCCGGCGGGTTCCGGTGGGGCTCCTGGTTGGCCTCGCGGCGGGGCTGCTCGCCGGACTGCTCGCTGGATTCGTCGTGCTCCCACTGCTGCGCTCCGCCCCGCACGCCGCCGCGCGGCGCTGGAACTTCGATCTCTCCGCGAACGCGCCGGTAGCGCTCGACGGGCCGTCCGAGCCTGGCGGCTGGTACAGCGCCCTGGCCGTCTCGCCCAGCGGAAATCAGCTCGCGTACGTCGCGCCGCGCGGCAGCGCGTCCGTGCTCATGGTGCGTTCACCCGAGAGCGGTGCTGTCACCGAGCTGCCCGGCACGGAGGGCGCGTCCAACCCATTCTATTCGCCCGACGGCGCGTGGATTGGTTTCGTGTCCGGCAATCTCCTGCGCAAGGTCTCGGCGGACGGCGGCAATCCGATTACACTCGCCGAGGTGAGCGACGTCACCGGAGCCGTGTGGCTGACGGCGGATCGGATTCTCGTCTTCGAACGCAACGGCTTCGAACTGCATCGCATCCCCGCGTCCGGCGGCGCCGGTGATTCAACCGTGCACCTCACGACACAGTTCGGTACACCCGCCGCGCTGCCCGGCGGCCAATGGCTGGTGGGTCAACTCAGCTCGGGTCAGTTGGCGCTGCTGTCGCTGCGGGATGGGACCGAGCTCGCCGTTACACAACGTGGTGTGCTCCAGCTCGATTCGGTGCGCCAGTCGGACCTGCTGTTCGGCGCCAGCCCTCACTGGATTCCGTCGGGGTATCTGGTGTACGGCACGGGCGATGGGCAGTTGTCCGCCATGCCGTTCGACGCCGAGCGGCGCACGGTGCTTGGCGAACCGGTGCCGGTGATCACCGGGATGCGGATGGAAGCGGGATTCGGCGCGGCGGAGTACGCGCTCGCGGATGACGGCACGCTGATCTACGTGCCGGGCGCCAACCAGCTCTACGTGAACGTGGCGCTCGTGTCACCGAATGGGCAACTCGACACGCTTCCGTTTCCCCGCGGTCCGTACACGCAGCCGCGCGTGTCCCCAGACGGCACCCGGCTGGCCGTGCAGGTGCGCAATCCGCTGGGAGGCTGGCAGGTTCTGCTCATGGACATTGCCAGCGGCGTGCGCCAGCCGGTGCACGTGGACGGGAACTACCGCGCATTCCCCGCCTCCTGGCTCCCATCCGGTCATGAGCTCATGATCGGCCTGTTCGATCCGGTGCAGTTCCTCAACTACGGTGCGCGTATCCACTCGCTCGACACGGGCCGGTGGACGGATCTGCATCTCGCGAACGCGTCGTACATGACGGTGTCGCCGGACGGCAAGTCGTTCGTGTTCTCGGACTGGCGCAAGCACAACCTGTACATCCGCTCGCTGGGGCCGGACACCACGAGTACGCCGGTTCCGGGCGGAGTGGGCATTGCCGGCAGCTTCTCCCCGGATGGCCGCTGGCTCTCCTGGGGCGGCGATGATGGATCGGTGCAGGTGTCGCCGGTGCCACCCACGGGAGCCATCTATCACATCGCCGAGCGGGGCGACATGCCGCTCTGGACGCCGAAGGGCGACGCGATCATCTATCGCGACCGGTCCCGCTACTATCGCGTGAGCATCTCCACCACCGGCGGTATACGTGCCGGCAAGCCGCAGCTCCTTATCGAGGGTTCCTTTCTCTCCACGTTCGCCTGGAATCACGCGATGAGTCCGGATGGCCGCCTGCTGGTGCTGCTCAACAATCCGGCCCGGCAGGCGCGCGTGCTGGATGTGATCACGGCGTTTCCGGCGATGGTGGAGCGGGTGGCGCGGAGCAGGACGCGGTGAGCGTGTGATGGCCGCGGCTCGATCTTGTGCCGCGTACGCGTCTGCGCGAATGAGGCAATCCTCCCCGGCGTCGCCGGCGCACGCGCCGACGAGCGCAAGTGTGTTCCCTGCGCGTTGGCGGGCAACGTGAGCCAGTGGCGTGCAAAGCTGGCTCAGTGGCACGCGTGGGTGTGGGCTCCGAGGATCCTTGTCGATGTCCAGGAAGTCAACGGCGATCTGCTCATCACGGCAACCTACGAGCTCGCGAGCGTTGACCCGCACGACAGGCGACCGCTCGGGCTCGATC